>NZ_NCII01000039.1 GCF_002256775.1 Novosphingobium sp. 17-62-19
ATCGCCATGGTGCTGGGCATTCTGACCGGATACCTGCTCAACACCAGCTATCCGCAGGGCGATGCCAAGCTGGCCGAGATTGCGGACATGCTGAAGCTGTTGCCCGACATCTTCCTGCATCTGATCAAGATGATCATCGCGCCGCTGATCCTGGCTACGCTGGTGACGGGGATTGCGGGCATGGGCGATTCTGCGGCGCTGGGGCGCATCGGGGGGCGGGCGCTGGCGTGGTTCATTACCGCCAGCCTGATTTCGATCAGCCTTGGCCTGTTGCTGGTGAACCTGTTCAAGCCCGGTGTGGGGCTGGAGTTTACCTCTGCGGGGCCGGTGGGCGATCTGGCGACGGCGGACTTTACGCTGCGCCACTTTGTGCTGGAGATTTTCCCGACCAGCGCGCTGGACGCGATGGCGACGAACAACGTGCTGCAGATCCTCGTCTTCTCGCTGTTTGCGGGCGTGGCGCTTTCGGCCATTGGCGAGGCGGGTGCGCCGATCGTGCGCGGGGCCGAGGCTTTGGCCCACCTGATGCTGCAGATCACCGATTACGTGATGCGCTTTGCCCCGTTTGCGGTGTTCGGGGCGCTGGCATCGGTCATCGCCACGCGCGGATTGGGCATCGTGGTGACCTATGGCGTGTTCGTTTCGGAGTTCTACTTCGGGCTGCTGCTGCTGTGGGTGATCCTGTTCGGGCTTGGCGGGATTTTCCTGAAAGGCCGCGTGTTCACATTGGCGCGCTATATCCGTGAGCCGCTGTTGCTGGCGTTTTCCACGGCGAGTTCGGAAAGCGCGCTGCCCAAGCTGTTCGAGCAGCTGGACCGGTTTGGCGTGCCGCGCCGCATATCGGGCTTTGTGCTGCCGCTGGGCTACAGCTTCAACCTTGACGGGTCGATGATGTACACCAGCTTTGCCACGATCTTTATCGCGCAGGCCTATGGCATCGAGCTTTCCATCGGGCAGCAGATTGCGATGCTGCTGACGCTGATGGTTACGTCGAAAGGCATTGCGGGCGTGCCGCGGGCGAGCCTTGTGGTGATTGCGGCGACGCTGACGCAGTTCGGCCTGCCGCTGGAGGGCATTGCGCTGTTGCTGGGCGTGGATACCTTCCTCGACATGGGGCGCACGGCGACGAACGTGGTGGGCAATGCGGTGGCGACATCGGTGATCACCAAGTGGGAAGGGATGCTGCAACCGCCGATGGACCCGGATGCGGAGCCGCCCCATGCGCCAGCGCATACGGCAGCGGATGGCCGGGCGGGGCTGAACCTTGATCCGGTGAATTTCGAGAATTGAGGGCGCAAGGGGGCGGTCCTGCCCGTGGTTTTACTGCCCCAAGGCAGGGCTGTTCGCAGCCATGAAAGCTTGGCAGAGAGCCAGATGACGTTAGATTGCACCGCCGGGACGGAGCCGATTTTGGCCCAGGGCAAGGAAAGAGGAGGGAGCCATGCTCTGGCATAGTGACCGACGATTGACGCTGCGATGGGCCAAAAGCGGCCCGCCGCAAGCGGTTGCGTCAGGAAGCCTCTCGGACCGCGTCACGTTGCTTGGACGGGCAACCAGCCCGCCCTGCACAACGCTCCTTGCCGAGAAGCTTCCTGACGCAATCCCGGTTGTGCAATCTAACGTCATCTGGCTCTAGCGGCGCGCGATGAACAGCGCATTTGCCTCGGCCCTGGCCATGACCGTGATTGTGGCGGTGCGCTATCTGCTGACCAGCGGGCTGTTTGCCTGGGCCACGCACAAGGTGCGGCCGGGGCACTATCGCGGGCTGGAAAAGCAGATCCGGTCTGAAATCGCATGGAGCCTTGCCACGGCGGCGATCTATGGCGTGCCGGCGGGCGTGGTGGCGTGGGGCTGGCAGCAGCATGGCTGGACGCGGATTTACAGCGATCCCCTGGCCCTTCCGCTGTGGTGGATGCCGGTTTCGCTGCTGCTCTATCTGATCATCCACGACACATGGTTTTACTGGACGCACCGCTGGATGCACCGTCCGGCGGTGTTCAAGGCGGTTCATGCGATCCACCATGCGAGCCGCCCGCCGACGGCGTGGGCGGCGATGAACTTTCACCCGGTTGAGGCGGCGGTGGTTTCGTTGCTGATCCCGGCGCTGGTGTTTGTGATCCCGATTCACGTGGGGATGCTGGGCCTTGTCCTGCTGATCATGACGGTGATGGGCGTGACCAACCACATGGGGTGGGAGATGTTCCCTCGCTGGATGGTTCAGGCAGGAGCAGGGAACTGGCTGATAACGGCCAGCCATCATAACCGTCACCACGAACTCTACCGCTGCAACTATGGCCTCTATTTCCGTTTCTGGGACCGGGTCTGCGGCACTGACAAGGGACTGTCTGCCCCATGAAACGCGCTCTTTTTCTGGCTCCGCTATTGCTTACTGCCAATGCCCCTGCGCCGACCACGATCACGGTCGATATTGCAGGGCTGCGCAATGCCAAGGGCACGGTCTGGCTGTGCATGAGCAGCAATCCGAAGCTGTTTCCCGAAGGATGCGACAAAGACCCGAACCGGCGGTCTGTTTCGATCAAGGCCAGCGATCCGGGCACGCTGGTGATCCGCGATGTGAAGCCGGGCCGCTATGCCATCGTGCTGTTGCATGACGAGAACGGGAACAGGAAGATGGACAAGACGCTGTTCCTGCCGAAGGAAGGCTTTGGCTTTTCGCGCGATGCCCCGGTCAAGATGTCTGCCCCGAAGTTTGAGGCTGCGGCATTTGACGTGACCGGCGCGCCGATGCGGATGAAGATGAAGGTTCGCTACCTGTAGTGCCAATCCAGCAAGCAACGTCTGCCCCCGGAAGCGCGCTGGCGCCATTTCAGTACCCGGCGTTCCGCGCGATCTGGACCGCCAACCTGTTTTCGAACATCGGATCGATGATCCAGTCGGTCGGCGCTGCCTGGCTGATGACCGAGCTGACCACCAGCCACGTTCTGGTGGCGCTGGTGCAGGCGTCGGCCACGATCCCGATCCTGCTGCTGGGCGTGTTTGCGGGCGCGATTGCCGACAACTTTGACCGGCGGCGCGTGATGCTGGCGGCGCAGAGCGGGATGCTGATCGTTTCGGCAGTGCTGGCGGGGCTTTCGTTCACCGGCAACATCGGGCCTTATTCGCTGCTGGCGCTGACCTTGATGGTGGGCATGGGCACCGCGCTGAATGGGCCGGCGTGGCAGGCTTCGGTGCGGTTGCAGGTGGGGCCGAAGGATTTGCCGCAGGCGATTTCGCTCAACGCCATATCGTTCAATCTGGCGCGCAGTGTTGGCCCGGCGCTGGGCGGCATTCTCATTTCACTGTGGAGCACGAGCATCGCGTTTGGGCTGAATGCGGTGAGCTATATCGGGATGATTGCGGTGCTGGCGATGTGGCGGCCGGAATCGCTGATCCCGGTGCGCGAGCCGATGCTGGCGGCGATTGGCAGGGGATTGCGCTTTTGCGCAGGGTCTTCGCCCATCCGCAAAGTGCTGATGCGGGGCCTGATGCTCGGATTTGGCGCGGCGGGGTTGCAGGCGCTGATGCCGAGTATTGCGCGCGACATGCTGGATGGCACCGAACTGGATTATGGCCTGATGCTGGGGGGATTCGGCATCGGATCGATCCTGACCGCCATCGGCATATCCAAGGTGCGGCGGCGGTTTGGCAGCGAACCGGTGGTGACGGCGGCAACGCTGATCTTCATTGCGGCGCAGCTGGTGATGGCATCGGCCAACAGCATTCCGATGGCGATCGCCGCCGCGTTTCTTGGCGGCATGGGCTGGGCCTGTGCGATGACCAGCCTGAATGTGGCCATGCAATTGCGCAGCCCCGAAGACATTCTGGGGCGGTGCCTTTCGATCTATCAAGCCATCACGTTTGGCGGCATGGCGCTGGGTGCGTGGGCGTGGGGGACGGTTGCGGATATTGCCAGCCTGCCGACCGCACTGCACGCTGCCGCGTTGTGGCTGGCCGCTTCGCTTGCCATGCACTTTATCGCGCCGATGCCCACGCGTGAAGAAGGGCGTCTTGATGCTGTACCGGAGAGCAAACCTTGACTGATTCCCGCCCGCTTCGCTCTGTCCTCTATATGCCTGCCAGCAATGCCCGCGCGATGGCCAAGGCCCGCACGTTGGATTGCGATGCGGTGGCGCTCGATCTGGAAGATGCCGTTGCGCCCGAGGCGAAAGCCGATGCGCGTACCGCGCTGGTGGCCGAGGCGCAGGCCGGTGGCTTTGGCCATCGCCGCCTGATTGCACGGATCAATGGGCTGGCAACACCGTGGGGGCATGACGACCTGACAGCGCTCGCCGCTGCGCCGGTGGAAGCGGTGCTGGCCCCCAAGGTGGACGATGCGGCAGATGTCGAGGCGCTTTCTGCGGCGATGGATGCCGCCGGATTTGCGCCCGAAGTTGCGCTGTGGGTGATGATTGAAACGCCGCGCGCGGTGCTGGCGCTGGAACGGATCGCGGCTTGCGGGGCAACCACGCGGTTGCGCGGCTTCGTGCTGGGGCTAAACGATCTGGCCAAGGACAGCGGCATTGCCCAGTTGCCGGGCCGTGCGGCGTTCATGCCGGTGCTAACGATGGCGGTGCTGGCGGCGCGGGCCAACGGGCTGCTGATCCTGGACGGGGTATGCAACGCGATTGAGGATCAGGCGCGGCTTGAGGCGGAATGCGTGCAGGCGCGTGATTCGGGGTTTGATGGAAAGACGCTGATTCATCCCGCGCAACTTGACCTCTGCAACCGCGTGTTTGCGCCTTCGGCGGAGGACATCGCCGAAGCGGAGGGAATTGTCGCAGCCTTTGCTGATCCGGCAAATGCAGGCAAAGGAGCGTTGAGAATAAACGGAAAAATGGTGGAACTGCTGCACCTGGCGCAGGCAAAACAGCTTCTGGCCAAGGCCGAGGCCATAGCCAAACGTTAACGCGCCGGAAGTCCTGTTGGCGCAACTTAAGCACTTCTTCACAAAGTTGCGCCAGACCGGTTCCCGAACAAAGGGGACCAGGTGGGTTTGATGGATACTTTGCGCGATTTCGACCGGGACAGCAGCGTCGAGGCCGACTTCGACCTTGCTGGCTACGAAGATGGTACTGGCTACGACGACGATGTGGCCAGCGATCCCCCGCCACAGGTCGTGGGCCAGGACGAGCGCCGGATGCAGGTGCGCGCCTACAACTATTGGGCGAGCCTGCTGGGTCAGCATTCCTTCCCGTTGGCGACGACTTTGCTGGATGGTCAGTACCCGGACTTTGCAGACAATCTGGTACTGCTGCATTTCGACGATGGCATCGAAGATCCGGCGGTCACGTTCGTAGGCGCGAAGTTGGCTGAAGAATGTGGCACGGCAAGTTCCATTGAACGGCTGAGCCATGTGCCAGGCCGCTCGCTACTTTCGCGCATTACCGATCATTATATGCAGATTATCGCCAATCAGGCGCCGATTGGCTTTGAAGCGGAATTCGTCAACCAGCATAGCCGCACGATCCTCTATCGCGGCATCCTGCTGCCGTTCTCGTCGGATGGCACGGCCATTGATTACATCATGGGTGCGATCAACTGGAAGGAACTGGCGGATCAGGCGACGACCGACGAGTTGTTGCTGGAAATCGGACAGGCGCTGGATACCGCGCCGGTCAAGAAACAGCCGCGCCGCCCCTTGATTGAGGCGGGCGATGCTTGGGCTGATGGTCCGGTGGCCCTTGATCTTGGTGCGTTTCCTGAACCTTCGTTCGGGCTGGATGATGACATCCTGCCGCTTCCGGTGAAGGCTGTTGAGCCAGAACCCGAAGCGCTGGCAGACTGGCTGGCCTCTGCGCGTGAACTGGCGCTCGCTGCCAATTCTAGCGAGGACCGCACACGCGCCACGCTCTATGCCGCCATCGGCCGGGCGTGGGACTTTGCGCTGGCGGCACTGGCTGAACCGGAAGACTTTGCCGAACTGCTGGAGGATGCAGGCCTGACGATGCAGGACCGTGCGCCGATGACTCCGGTGGTCAAGCTGGTGTTCGGTGCGGATTATGACAAGACGCGCCTGACCGAATATGCTGCGGCGCTGACCCATGCGCAGCGGGTGGGCATCGGCAAGGGCGCGCTTGCCGCCTATCTTTCCGATGCACCGGGTGGGTTGAAAGGTGTGGTCAACACCGAACGTCGCCTGCGCCGCGAAGAAGCGGGCAAGGCGCTGGCCAAACGCGGTCCCGAAGCACTGGCCGAATCGTTGCGCGCGCTGACCCCGCACAAGGTTGCTGACATCGCTCCGCCCGCAGGCGAAGAGTTCGCGCTGGTCATGGTGCGGCGTCTGGAGAACGGGGAAATCGTTGCGCTGGGTGAAGTGGCCGGTGATGCCGCCCTGTTTGAAAAAGCCGCGCGCCACCTGATCGGATAGACGACTTTCCCGGCGCGCTTTGCCCTGCTAGCCCATGCCGCATGGCAGGGACGGCAAAGGGCAAACGGCGCATGGGTTGGATCGGCTGGACGGTGCTGGGCCTCGTCCTGCTTGGCGCAGTGGGCGTCTACACCTTTCGCCGTGCGCTGGAAAACAACGCCGTGGCGGTGCTGGACAGTGCAGACAAGCTGCTGAACGGCGGCGATGGTGCAATGCGGCAGGTCGCCGATCTGCGTTATGGCAATGACCCGGCGCAGAAGCTGGAAATGTTTGTGCCGCAGGGTGCAACGGGCAGTTTGCCGGTGTTGGTGTTTGTCCACGGCGGTAGCTGGGCCGGGGGCGATCCGCATGACTACCGCTTCATCGCGCGCACGTTCTGCGCAAAAGGCTATGCCGTGGTGCTGGCGGGTTATCGGCTTTATCCAAGGGCGCGCTTCCCGGCGATGGTGCAGGATGGAGCTGCGGCGGTGCGGTGGGTGCATGACAATGCCGCAAAGCTGGGCGGCGATCCTGCGCGCGTGGCATTGATGGGCCATTCCGCCGGGGCCTACAACGTCGCCATGCTCACGCTAGATCCGCAGTGGCTGCGGGCGGTCGGCCTTGATGACACGGCGATCCGGGGCACTGTGGCGCTGGCTGGCCCATTCGATTTTCTGCCGCTTGATAGTGACGCCACGATAAACGCGTTCGGCAATGCGCCCGACCCGTTGAAGACGCAGCCGGTCAACTTCGTGCGCAAGGATGCGCCACCGATGCTGCTGGTCACGGGCGATGCCGATACCCGCGTCAAACCACGCAATTCAAAGCGGCTGGCGCAACTGCTGACTCAGGCGGGCGCGCCCAATCAGCCGGTGCTGATTGAAGGCGTGACTCACGAAAAAATCATCATGATGTTTGCACAGCCCTTTGCCCGCGATAGCCGTGCGATTGATGCGGTGGTGCCGTTTCTGGACCGGGTGACCGCGCCTTCAGTTGCGGTTCAGGCGGCAGGGGGATAGTCCCGCAGTCGTGAGCCGTATTATCTCCCGCGTTCTGGCCTTCATTGCCGTGCTGTCGCTGTGCGTGCAGGGCGCTGCCGCGCAATCGGTGCTGCGCGATGCCGAGACGGAGGCGATGTTCCGCGAGGCGTCGGCCCCGATCTTCAAGGCGGCAGGGTTCAATCCCGATGCCATCGATCTCGTGCTGCTCAATGATGGCTCGATCAATGCTTTCGTGGCGGGCGGACAGGCGATCTATATTCATTCGGGCCTGATCGGCGCGGCAGACAGCGTCAACGAACTGCAAGGCGTGATCGCGCACGAACTTGGCCATATCACCGGCGGCCACATCATCCGCTTTGACGAGGGGCTTAAGCCTGCCACCGGCATCACGGTGCTGTCTTTGCTGCTGGGCGGCCTTGCTGCTGCTGCTGGATCGGCGGATGCAGCGATGGGCGTGTTCATGGCCGGACAGCAGGCGGCGATGGGCAAGTTTCTGGCCTTCAGCCGCGCGCAGGAATCGTCTGCTGACGCGGCGGGAGCGGATTTCCTGTCAAAGGCGGGTATTTCCGGTCGCGGTTCGATCGAGTTCTTCAAGAAGCTGCAGAATCAGGAATATCGCTATGGCTATAGTGCCAGCAGCAATCCCGATGCGGAGTTCTACCGCACCCACCCGATGACGTCTGACCGCCTTTCGACGTTGCAGGATTCCTACTCGCGCGATCCAGCGTGGAACACACCGCCGCCAGCATCGCTGCAAGCGCGCTTCTTGCGGGTGAAGGCCAAGCTTTATGGCTATTTGGCCGATCCGCAGGACACGCTGCGCGCCTATCCTGAATATCTGACCGACGTGCCCGCGCGCTATGCCCGCGCTTATGCGTTCCACAAGGAAGCCTTTGTCGACAAGGCGTTGGCGGAAACGAAATCGCTGATCGCCAGTGATCCTGAGAACCCATATTTCCTTGAGCTTGAAGGCCAGATTCTGCTTGAATCCGGGCGCCCTGCCGATGCGCTTGGCCCGTTGCGCCGGGCGACGGCGCTGACCGGAAATTCACCGCTGATCGCCACTACGTTCGGTCATGCGCTGATCGCTACCGAGGACAAGGACAACTTTGCCGAGGCGGAAAAGGTGCTGCGCGCTTCGGTGGTGCGCGACCGGGAGAATCCTTTTACGTGGTACCAGCTTGGCGTGGTCTATGAAGCGAAGGGCGATATTCCGCGCGCACGCCTTGCCAGCGCAGAGCAGCAACTGATGAACATGCAACTGGGCAATGCCGTGCGCAGCGCCGAAGCGGCTGAGGCCGCGCTGCCCAAGGGCACGCCTGACTGGCTGCGGGCGCAGGATATTGCGATGTCCGCCCGCGCAATGATGGAACGCCAGCGCAAATCGCGCTAGGCCTTGCATCATGACGGAAACCGCCCCCCGCCGCTTTGGCCTGTTCGCCGCAACTGCCGCCGTGTTTGCCCTTGCGGGCGTGGGCGGAGGGTGGTGGTATGCCAACCAGCGCTCAGCGGTGCCAGCCAGTGATGACGCACAGCTGGAAGCCTCGCTCGCCAGTGCCGGGATCAGCGGCAAGGAGCGGGCTGCGATTGAAGGGCTGGTGCGTGCCTACATCCTCGAACACCCCGAAGTTTTACCCGAAGCGATGGAGCGCCTGCAGGCGCGCGAGGCTGAGGCCCGCATCGCCCCGATGCGCGGCACATTGGAAACGCCTTTTCCCGGTGCGGTCCTCGGCAACCCGAACGGCAAGGTAACTCTCGTCGAATTCACAGACTTCGCGTGCGGATATTGTCGGCAGAGCGTGAAGGCGCTCGAAACGCTTGTCGCCAGGAACCCGGACTTGCGCGTGGTTGTGCGCGAACTGCCGATCATCGCGCCTGAAAGCGCGCCTGCCGCGCGCATGGCGCTCGCCGCCGCAGCCCAGGGCAAATATCCCGCCTATCACAAGGCCATGTTCGAAGGCGCACGGCCATCCGACGCCAGCATTGCCGCCGCCGCCGGGGCGGCCGGGCTTGATCTGGCTTCTGCCAATGCCTTTGCCGCGCGGCCCGACGTTGAGGACGAGCTGAAGCGCAATCTCGAAATGGCGCGCCAGCTGGGCATCAACGGCACGCCCGCGTGGATCATTGGCGGGCGCATTGTCCACGGCGCAGTCCCGCCCGAAGAGCTGCAATCTGCCATCGATCAGGCGCGCAAGGGCTGAGGGTAGCCTAGGCCGCTGCAACAGGTTACAACCTTCCCCATGGCAGCCTTGCCGTTCAGACCCACGCCGTTCTTCGGCAACAAGAACCGCGCTTTCTGGCGCCTGCAGTTCCTTGGCTGGGGCGGGGCGATGCTGCTGCGTGCGATGTCGTCTATCGCCAATGCGCAGCCATGGTCGTTCCTCGTCATCGTGGTCATCGCCACGATCACCGGCTTTTCGATCTCGCTGCTCCTCTCGGTGATCTATCGCGCGCTGATCAACCGGCGGCCGCTGGTCACATGGGGCATAACTGCGCTGTCGCTTTCCGCAGCGGTGGGTCTCTATGCCTTCATCGATTCGTGGGTCATCAGCCTCTATCGTCAGGGCAGTGATGCCAGCTTCGCGCAGCTGTTTCTGGGTGTGTTCTACCTCGATCTCACACTGCTGATTTCGTGGACGGGCCTGTATTACGCCATCAACTTCTTCCTGCAGGTGGAAGAGCAGAACGATCAACTGATGCGGCTGGAGGCGCAGGCGACCAGCGCCCAGTTGGCCATGTTGCGTTATCAGCTCAACCCGCATTTTCTGTTCAACACGCTGAACTCGATTTCCACGCTTGTGCTGCTCAAGCAGACTGAACCGGCCAACGCGATGCTCTCGCGCCTGTCTTCGTTCCTGCGATACACCTTGGTCAATGAGCCGACCGCGAGGGTCACCGTCGCGCAGGAAATCGAGACGCTCAAGCTCTACCTCGATATCGAACGTATGCGCTTTGAAGAGCGGCTGCGGACCGAATTTCGCATCGACGATGCTGTGCGCAATGCGCTGATGCCCTCGCTCCTGCTGCAGCCACTGGTTGAAAATGCAATCAAGTACGCTGTCGGCCCGCTGGAATATGGCGCTGAAATCACGATTGAGGCGCAACTCGTCGGCCCGATGCTGCGGGTCACCGTGTCGGACACCGGGCCGGGCTTGCCAGCAGGCACCGATCCTTCAACGGTATTGGGCGTGAGCAGCGACAGCACCGGCATAGGTCTTGCCAACATCCGCGACCGTTTGGCGCAGGCCTATGGTGAGAATCAGCGTTTCGACATTTCTGACCGCCCGGAAGGCGGCTTTCAGGTCGTGCTGGAATTGCCGTTCGAGGCCAAGCCGGGTGCGCCTGCGGCAATCCCGGTGCGCAAGCCCGTGGGAGTTGGCGCATGATTTCGGGAACCGACTGCCGTCTGCACCGTCCTGCCATCAGTATATCCCCAACAGGGAACCGTCACGGGGGCGCAACGTGATGCACAAAGGATTCGCATGACCATCCGCACCATCCTCGTCGATGACGAGAAACTGGCCATTCAGGGCCTCCAGCTCCGCCTTCAGGCCTTCCCCGATGTCGAGGTGATCGACACCTGTTCGAACGGGCGGGAGGCGATCCGCAAGATCAAGACGGAAAAGCCCGATCTGGTGTTCTGCGACATCCAGATGCCCGGATTTGACGGGTTTTCCGTGGTGAAAGGCGTGATGGAGATTGATCCACCGCTGTTCGTTTTCGTCACCGCCTATTCCGAACACGCGATCAAAGCGTTCGAGGCCAATGCTGTCGATTACCTGCTCAAGCCGGTCGAGGAAGACCGTCTTGCCGACGCGCTTGACCGTGCCCGCACCCGCATTTCGGAAAAGCGCGGACGCGAAGAAGCCGACAAGCTGAAGTCGGTGCTGGCAGAAGTCGCGCCGGGTTCCATGCCCGAGATTGAGGACGAGGGCGAACTGGTTGCCGGTCGCTTTGAAAAGCTCATCAACATCAAGGATCGCGGCAAGATTTTCCGCGTGGATGTGGACACGATTGAGCGCATCGAGGCTGCGGGTGATTACATGTGCATCTACACCGGCGACAATTCGCTGATCCTGCGCGAAACGATGAAAGACCTTGAGCGCCGCCTTGATCCGCGCGTGTTCCAGCGGGTCCACCGCTCGAAGATCGTCAACCTCGATCAGGTGCGGCAGGTGAAGCCGCATACCAACGGGGAATGCTTCCTCGTGCTGGATTCGGGTGCGGAAGTGAAGGTTTCACGTTCCTATCGTGATGTGGTGGCGCGTTTCGTCCACTGACACTTTTCTCGACACAAACGACGGGGGTGGTATTGGGCTGCACATGAGCAGCTTCTCCATCCCCGGCTTCGATCTGGAAGCCTTCGTCGCCGCCACGCTTGCCGAGGATCTGGGCGAAGGCCTTCCCGGTGGCGGGCTTGACGTTACCTGCGAAAGTGTGATCCCGGCAGACGCACGCTTTACCGGGGTTATGGACAGCCGCGATGCGATCACGGTTTGCGGGCTGCCCATTGCGGCTGCGTTTTTCCGCGCGCTTGATCCTGCTATGACCATCGAAATTCTGGTTGAGGAAGGCGCGCGCGTCGCTCCCGGTTCGGATCTGATGCGGCTGGAGGGTAACGCCCGTGCGATGCTCACCGCAGAACGCAGCGCACTCAACACTGTGCAGCACCTTTCTGGCGTGGCTACGCTGACACGGCAGTATGTAGATGCCATGGGCGAGACCACGGCTCGCCTGCTTGATACCCGCAAGACCATCCCCGGCCTGCGTCACTTGGAAAAGTACGCGGTGCGCACGGGCGGCGGGACCAACCACCGCATGGGCCTGTGGGATGCGGCGATGATCAAGGACAACCATGTTCTCGTCGCGGGCGGCGTTGGAGAAGCGGTGCGCCGTGCGCTCTCTGCGGGCGTGAGGGACGTGATCTGCGAAGTGGACCGCATCGACCAGATCGAACCTGCGCTGGCCGCAGGCGCAACCCGCCTGCTGCTCGACAACATGGGGCCTGACCTGCTGCGACAGGCCGTGGCGCTGGTTGCAGGCCGGGTGCCGTGCGAGGCTTCGGGCGGGGTTCGGCTCGACACGATCGGGGCGATTGCGGCTTCGGGCGTGGATTACGTTTCGGTCGGTCGTCTGACGCAAAGCGCGCCCGCTGCCGACATCGGCCTAGACTTCACCCCGCTGGGCTGAGAGAAACCGTTCATGACCGACCCGTGCCCCATGACCATCCGCCTCTTCGAAGGCGGCGTGATCCTTAGCCAACTGATGCGCATCGCCAATGTCGCTGCAAACATGGGCGCGATGGCGATAGCGTTGGAAATCAGCACGCTTCAGGTGATGATCGGGCCGTTCGCCAATGCACTTGTAGCAATCGGCCTCGCACTCGTTGTGTCACGCGGGCGCCAACCTATTGCGCGCTGGTTCCTTTCGGTGATCATCGCACTTGATGTGATCGGCATTGGCGGCATCCCGGTGGTGGCCACGATGATCGGTATGCCATTCGCGATAGTCTCGGCGCTGGCGATTCTGCTGATGCTGGCAGCAGGCGTGCTGATGTGGCTGCCTGCCTCCAGCGCTTGGTTGAAGCAGAGCAAGGCGGACTGACCGGAATGCGCCGCTTGCTCACTTTCCTCGCTCTGATCCTTGCCACACCTGCGATTGCGCAGGGCTGGCAATGCGAAGTGCCGCAACAGATCAGCGTGCCTGCCCTGCCCGAACCGGACGCACCGCCGCGCGTAACGCCGATAACCGGCTATACCCTTGCCGCCAGCTGGTCGCCCGAGTTCTGCCGCACCCGCAAGGCCGATCCGCGCCACGCAACGCAATGTTCGGGCAAGCAGGGGCGCTTCGGCTTCGTGCTGCACGGACTTTGGCCCGATGGGCGGAACGGCAAATACCCGCAATACTGCCCATCGCGCCGCCTGCCCGATGCGCAGACCTTGCGCCGCAATTTCTGCACCACGCCCTCTGCCGATCTGATGATGCACGAATGGGCCAAACATGGCACGTGCATGAGCGCTGATCCCGCTGCCTATTTCGACAAAGGCCGCGCGCTGTTTCAGACGCTGCAATTCCCCGACATGGCGCGCCTTTCACGCACTGAGGGGCTGAATGCAGGCAAGGTGCGACAGGCAATGGCGCTTGCCAATCCGCGCCTTAAGCCGGACATGTTCCGTCTGCTGGTCGGCCGCAACGGCTGGCTGCGCGAAGTTCACGTGTGCTATTCGCGTGCGTTCAAGCCGATGCGCTGCCCTACCGGCAGTGGCCCAGCCAATACGGTGCCGGTCAAGATCTGGCGATCATTCTGACAGCTGGCGCGACTAGTTCGTCTCGCGTGCTAGCCTGTCGGCCAGTTCGGCGATTTCCGATGGATCAAGCAGCCACGTGCGTGTTGCCCGGCCCTCACGGTGGATCGGCTTGGTCAGCAACACCCGCGCGTTGTCACGTGCGTGAGGCTTGTACAGACCGTAGTGCAGTGCGCAGTCACGGATCGTGCCGATAATCGGCGCGCGGCCTTCAAGGTCGATCATCGTGGCAGGTTGATCCCACGGGATTTCGTCAGTGAAAGCCAAAGTCAGACGTCCAGATTGGCCACGTTGAGTGCGTTTTCCTGAATGAACTCGCGGCGCGGCTCCACGATGTCGCCCATCAGGCGCGTGAAGATTTCGTCGGTCACGTCAGCGTCCTCGACCTTCACTTGCAACAGCGAGCGGATGTCGGGGTTCAGCGTGGTTTCCCACAACTGGTCCGCGTTCATCTCACCCAAGCCCTTGTAGCGCTGGATTGAGAGGCCTTTGCGGCCGCCTGCGAACACGGCATCGAGCAGTTCGGATGGACGCGTGATCGCATCCTTGACCTTGGCCGCGGGCGCTGCGGGGGCTTCTTCCTCGCCGTCAGCGACAACTGCCGGTTCTGGTTCGGGGGCGGCGGTGCTGGCGCGAACCAGACGGGCCATTCCAGCATAAACGTCGGCGTTTTCCGCCGCGAGCTTGGCCATCTTGCGTGCCTCGGCGCTCATCAGGAAGCCGGCTTCGATCATGTGGTGATCGGTTACGCCGCGCCACACGCGTTTTACATGGTAGCCGCCTTCTTCCGATACTTCCACGCTCCAGCGTGCTTCGAGATCGCCCCGGCCCAGCCAGTCCGCTGCGCGGGCCAGCGCTGCATCGCGCGTGGCGGCGGGCATTGCCTGTTCGAGTGAGCCGGACAGCGCCAGCGCTTCGATGATCGTGGGGTTATAGCGGCGCGTTACAAAGCCCATCAGGCTGCGCAGGCGCAGCGCATGTTCGACCAGCGCTTCAAGATCAGGTCCGCTGCGCGCACCGCCAGAGGTTTCCAGCACGCGGCCAGCAAGCCCGGCTTCAACCAGATAGCGGTCAAGCGCGGCATTGTCCTTGAGATAGACTTCGCTGCGGCCCTTGGCGACCTTGTAGAGCGGGGGCTGGGCGATGAAGAGGTGACCGGCCTTGATGATTTCGGGCATCTGGCGGTGGAAGAACGTGAGCAGCAGCGTGCGGATGTGCGCGCCGTCAACGTCGGCGTCGGTCATGATCACGATCTTGTGATAGCGCAGCTTTTCGATGTTGAATTCATCGCGCAGGCCGGTGCCCATCGCCTGAATCAGCGTGCCGACTTCCTTGGACGAAATGATCCGGTCAAACCGCGCGCGCTCCACGTTGAGGATCTTGCCCTTTAGCGGCAGGATCGCCTGCGTCTTGCGATCACGCCCCTGCTTGGCGCTGCCACCTGCGGAGTCACCCTCGACCAAGAACAGTTCGCACTTTGCGGGATCGCGTTCCTGACAATCGGCGAGTTTGCCGGGGAGCGAGGCAATGTCCATCGCGCCCTTGCGCCGGGTCAGTTCACGCGCGCGCTTGGCTGCTTCGCGCGCGGCAGCGGCATCGATCACCTTCTGGATGATCGATTTGGCGTGGCCGGGGTTTTCTTCCAGCCATTCCGACATCTTGTCAGCCATCAGGCTTTCGAGTGGCTGGCGCACTTCGGAGGAGACCAGCTTGTCCTTGGTCTGCGAGGAGAACTTGGGGTCAGGCAGCTTGACCGAAACGATGGCGGTGAGCCCTTCGCGCATGTCATCGCCAGTCAGCGACACCTTTTCCTTCTTCAGCATCCCTGAGCGTTCGGCATAGCCGTTCAGCGTGCGGGTGAGCGCGGCGCGGAACGCGGCCAGGTGCGTGCCACCATCGCGCTGCGGGATATTGTTGGTGAAGCACAGCACGTTTTCGTAGTAGCTGTCGTTCCATTCCAGCGCGACTTCGATGCCCACGCCATCGCGTTCGGCCGAAATCGCCACCGGTTCCGGCATCAGCGCCGCCTTGTTGCGATCAAGATACTTCACGAACGCGGCAATCCCGCCTTCGTAATAGAGATCATGCTCCTTGACCTCTTCATGGCGCTTGTCACGCAGCAGGATGCGCACGCCCGAATTGAGGAAGGCCAGTTCGCGGTAGCGGTGCTCCAGCTTGTCGAAATCGAATTCGAGCACGTTCTTGAACGTTTCGGTGCTGGCGACGAAAGTTACGCGGGTGCCCTTCTTGACGCCGCCCTTGCCGTTGTCGGGCGCGGGGCCGCGCACGATCAGCGGCGACACGGCATCACCGTGGGCGAACTTCATCCAGTGTTCTTTGCCATCGCGCCAGATCGTCAGTTCCAGCCATTCGGACAGGGCGTTGACCACCGAGACGCCCACGCCGTGCAGACCGCCCGAAACCTTGTAGGCATTGTCGTCAGACGTGTTCTCGAACTTTCCGCCAGCGTGGAGCTGGGTCATGATCACTTCGGCGGCGGAAACGCCTTCTTCGGCATGGATGCCGGTGGGAATGCCGCGCCCGTTGTCTTCAACCGAAACCGAGCCGTCGGCGTTGAGTTCGATCAGCACAAGATCGCAGTGCCCGGCCAGCGCTTCGTCAATCGCGTTGTCCGAAACTTCGAACACCATGTGGTGCAGGCCCGATCCATCATCGGTATCGCCGATGTACATGCCAGGGCGCTTTCGCACTGCATCGAGTCCCTTCAGGACCTTGATGGAATCGGCGCCATATTCGTTGGCGTTGGGGATGTTTTCATTCGTACTGGCCATCGTCTGCACATAGTCACGAAAGGGCAAAAACCCAAGCGAATCCGGCCTGTTTTACACAGGACGCAGCGCATCCCGCTCCACGATGGATGAAAGGTGGAAACGCCCACTTTCCAACGCGCTGCAACTCTGCTGAATTACCTGTCAATAACGGCGATGTGCCGGACAATTCAGGGGACACGGATGATGCGCAGAATGCTTCTGGCGGCGCTTGCTGCCACACAGATCGGGTCGGTCGCGCAGGCGGCGGAACAGCCCCTCAGCCCGGAGGTTGCAGCGTTCCGTGATCTCTACAAGGAACTGGTGGAGACGAACACGACGGTCAGCAACGGCAGCTGCACCGAAGCGGCTGCAAAGATGGCCGTGCGGCTGAAGGCAGCGGGCCTGCCCGACAGCCAGATCGTGCCTTTTGCAGTGCCCGAACACCCGAAGGATGGCGGGCTGGTGGCGATGATCCCCGGCACGTCGAAGGCGCTCAAGCCGATGCTGCTGATCGCGCACATCGACGTGGTCGAAGCCAAGCGTGAAGACTGGACCCGCGATCCGTTCACGCTGATCGAGGAAGACGGCTATTTCTACGGGCGCGGCACGGTGGACGACAAGGCGCAAGCCGCGATCTGGACCGACATTTTCGTGCGCTTTGCCAAGCAGGAGTACAAGCCCAAGCGCACGATCAAGCTGGCGCTGACCTGCGGCGAGGAAACATCGGGCGCGTTCAACGGCGCTGAATGGCTGGCGAACAACCGTAAGGATCTGATCGATGCTGCCTTTGCGCTGAACGAAGGCGGCGGCGGGCGCACCAATGGCACGCCGGTTTCCAAGGGCGGCAAGGTTGAAGTGCAGACGCTGCAGATCGGGGAAAAGGCGTATCAGGACTTCACCCTGACGGCCACAAACCCCGGCGGGCACAGCTCGCAGCCCGTGCGCGAGAATGCAATTTACGAGCTTTCCGAAGCACTGCTGAAAATCCGGGAGTTCGAATTCCCGGTCGAGTTCAGCGACACCACGCGCGCGTTCTTCACCCGTGCGGGCGCGGCGCGTGGGGGGGAGGCGGGCAAGGCCATGCTCGCCATCGTGGCCAATCCCGCAGACAGCGCGGCGTTGGCTGTTCTGCGCAAGGACAAGATGCTCAATTCGATGCTGCACACAAGTTGTGTTGCTACTCTGGTCGATGCGGGTCACGCGCTGAACGCCTTGCCGCAACGGGCCGAAGCCAACGTGAACTGCCGCATGTTTCCCGGACGGACGACTGAGGAAACGCAGGCCATTCTTGAAAAGGTCGTAGCCAACCCTGCGCTGAAGCTGGTGCCCAAGGTTTTGGGCAAACCGATTGCGGTGGTGCCACCGATGGACCCGGCCATTGTCGGCCCGATTGAAAAGCTGGCGGCAAAACACTTCCCCGGCGTCTTGGTGCTGCCCACGATGCTCACTGGCGCGACCGATGCGGTCTATCTCAAGGGCATTCCCACCTACGGCGTACCTGGTGCCTGGCTTGATCCCGATGGCAATGGCATTCACGGTCTGAATGAGCGGATCGAAGTGCAATCGCTTTACAAGGCGCGCGAATATCTGACCGATCTGGTCAAGGCGCTGGCTGGCTGAACTGCATGGCAATGGGGGCAGTCTGTGGAAAGTGTAGCCTGCTCCCCCTTGACGGGAGACTCGCAGGGGTGTTTCTTGCGGTCATGCGTAACACAGCGGTCACGAGGCTAAGCCATGACTGCCCCTGCGGAGGCGATCCCGCCCTCGTTTTCAGGGACCGGTGCAGGACGTGCTTCACAAGGCGCTGATTGATCGGGCGGCTTCGGCCAGGCCCCACAGCGGCGATCAAGCCGCGATAAACGACGTTTTGCAAAACGACCGGCACCTATCGAACTGCCCCGCGCTGGTCCTCAACGCCGATTACACCCCGCTCAGTTATTACCCTCTCAGCCTGTGGCCGTGGCAGACCGCGATCAAGGCCGTGTTCCTTGAGCGCGTGGACATTATCGATACTTATGATCGCGAGGTTCACAGCGCCAGTTTCGGGATGAAGCTGCCTTCGGTCATTGCGCTGCGCCAGTACGTGCGCCCCAGCGAATATCCGGCATTCACCCGATTCAATCTGTTTCTGCGCGACAGCTTCAGTTGCCAATATTGCGGCACGCACGAGAACCTGACGTTCGACCACATCGTGCCGCGCCGTTTGGGCGGGCGCACGTCTTGGGAGAACGTGGCGGCTGCCTGTGCGCCGTGCAACTTGCGCAAGGGCGGACGGACACCGGAACAGGCAAGGATGCGCCTGATGAACCGCGCGATCCGGCCTACAACGTGGCAGTTGCAGGAACGCGGGCGCGCATTTCCGCCCAACTATCTGCACGAAACGTGGCGGGATTGGCTTTACTGGGATGTCGAACTGGAGAGTTGAAGCTTCGATAAGCTCAGCATGAGCGGTTGAAGTGTAAAGTTCCGTTCGTCCTGAGCCTGTCGAAGGACGCCCGCGCTATGCCTTGCGTTCCAGCAGGGAGGCACCCTTCAGGAACAGCAGCAGCACCATCACGGTGACGCCTGACGCAATCAGCAGCGGCATCGCAGGCAGTTGGAATGCTGCATCTGGCCCGCTGAACCGCTCCAGCGCTTGGGCATAGACCGGCGGGCCGATGATCGCGGCGATGCTGCCGATGGATTGCACCGCGCCCTGCAATTCGCCTTGGCTGCGCGCATCCACGGCGCGGCTGTTGAACGCAAGGATGGGCGATTGCACGAAGCCTTGCAGTGAGCCTACCGCAATCGCCACATAGATTTGCCACGTTTCAACGGCGAGCATGTAGAGCACTGCCGAGGCGCAGACTCCGCCAACGCCCAGCATCACCGCGCGCCGCTCACCCAGCACAGGCAGCAGCAGCCGCAAGCCCACGCCTTGCACCAGTGCGCTGCCAAGCCCGACCATCGCCAATGCCAGTCCCACTTGCGCGGTGGTAAAGCCATAGGCCGCAATCGCGAAATAGGGCCAGACCGCAGGATAAACGATGTGTGCCAGTTGCCACATGCCCAGCGCCGCCACGAACCACAGCACCGTCGGGCTTTGGCCCTTCAGCGCCTGCAACGCTGCAAAGGCATTGGCCCGCCTCCACAAGAAGGGCCTGCGGTTTTCTGGGACCAGTGATTCCTGAAGAAAGAAATACCCGAATGCCGCGTTGGCAAGTGCCAGTCCCGCCGCTGTATAGAAGGGCAGGCGCGCATCGACCGATCCCAGCAATCCACCAAGCGCCGGGCCGACAACAAAACCGATACCGAAGGCCAGCCCCATCGTTCCAAAGGCGGCGGCGCGCTTTTCCGGCGGGGTGACATCGGCGATATAGGCATAGGCGGCTGAAAAGCTCGCCCCGGTAATGCCCGCCAGCAAGCGTCCAATGATAAGCCAACCGAAATTGGGCGCGACGGCTTGCAGCAGGTAGTTGAGGCCCAGCATCAACACTGCTGCCAGCAGCACTGGCCTGCGTCCGAACCGGTCTGACAGGTTGCCAATCACGGGCGCAAATACGAACTGCATCACCGCATAGCCCGCGCCCAGCCATCCAGCATAGCCTGCTGCCGTGCCGATATCGACGCGGGTCAGGTCCATGATCAGCCCCGGCAGCACCGGCGAAACGATGCCAAAGCCGAGCATGTCGATCAGCACGATCGCGAAGACGATTCCGAAGGAAGTGCGGCCCCGCTGCATGGGCGATCAGCGCCGCGAGAGCGCCGCTTCGCTTTCGGCCATCAATTGCGCGATGATGTCGGCCACCGGCTCTTCCTTGTTGACCATGCCGACCGATTGCCCCGCCATGACCGAACCACGCTCCACATCGCCATCGATCACTGCTCGACGCAATGCACCTGCCCAGAAATGCTCGATCTCAAGCTGGGCTTCGCCCATGTCGATCAGCCCTTCATCGAGCCGCTTGGCGACTTCGACCTGCTTGGCGGTGAATTCCTCGGTGCCCTTGTTCTTCAGCGCGCGCACTGGAATGACAGGCAGGCGTGGATCGACCTGCACCGATGCAATCGCATCGCGCGCATTGCCCCGGAAGAACGCTGCCTTGAACGCCGGATGCGCGATGGATTCGGTGGCGCAGGCAAAGCGGGTGCCCAGTTGCACACCCGAAGCACCCATTTCGAGGTAGCTGGCAATCATCTCGCCCCGGCCGATGCCGCCCGCCACGAATACTACATGGTCTTCGGCGAGTGCAGGCAGGAATTCCTGCGCAAGGACCGATGTGGAAACCGGGCCGATGTGGCCACCGGCCTCCGATCCTTCGATTACCAGAGCATCCGCGCCAGAGCGCAGCAGCTTCTTCGCCAGCGCCAGCGTGGGGGCAAAGACGAGCACCTTGGCGCCGAACTCCTTGATCGCCTCGACGCTACCCTTGGGAGGAATACCGCCTGCCAGCACCACATGCCCAACTTTGTGTTTGGCGCAAACCGCGATCAGATCAAACAACATCGGGTGCATCGTGATGAGGTTCACGCCAAAGGGCTTGTCCGTCAGCGCCTTGGTTGCCGCAATTTCGGCATCCAGCAGTTCAGGCGTCATCGCCCCGCAAGCAATGACGCCAAAGCCGCCCGCGTTGCTGATGGCAGACACCAGATTGCGTTCAGACACCCAGCTCATCGCGCCACACAGGATGGCATGTTCGGTTCCTAGGAACTCCGCGCCGCGACGCATCATGGCAGAAGTCTTGGGGCTGGAAGTCATAGAAGTCGGTTCCCGTCCGGAAATTTCGCCGCGCTTTAGGGCCGGTTCGTGTCGGCAACAAGGCATGACTTGCGCCTTGATAGCCTTGAGCGATCACTGTGTCCGCTTTAACTCGTTTTACCAATCAGCGACCCAGCACTATTCCGATCACAGGCAGCCGGAAACGCAGTCACTGAAAGCACTTACAACACCCGGGGCCGAAATGCTCAATCTCCCCCCTCATCGGGCAGGTTCCGGGTCGCACCCCGCCTTTCGGTTCAGGATCGGACCGGGAGGCGGGGTTTTGCTTTGGCCTGCGGGAAGGTTACCGTAGGGCCGTGTCATGAGCGATCCTTCACCCACCCGCACATGGACAGGCCAGACCCTTGGCCGCGCCGCATTGGCCGACCTTGCCAGTCAAGGCCCGCACCACCTGATCGATTGCGATCTGGACGAGGTGGACTGGTCTAAGCTCGATCTGTCAGGCTGGACGTTTGAGCGCTGCACTTTGCGCCACGCAGACTTCACTGGCGCGAAGCTGGGGGGCACACAGTGGCGCGGGTGCAAGGGTCCGTTTGCCAATTTCACCGGGGCAGACTTTGGTGAGGCGCAGATTTCTGCCTGCGATTTCAACAATGCCGCCTTTCGCCGCGCCAACATTGCATCAACCCGTTTCACATCTACGCGGTTGACTGGTGCTGACTTCCACTTGGCCAAAGGCATGGGCTTTGTGTTTGATGAAGTGTTGCTCGTCGGCGCGCGGCTGCCCGGCCTGTCGTTTCGGAAAGAAGTGCTCAAGCGGCTCGATCTTGCGCAGGCTGACCTCAGCAAGTGTGATTTTCGCGGGGCGGTGCTGGAAGGCTGCTCTTTGCGTGAGGCCAATCTGGACGGCGCGCAATTCATGGGTGCGGACCTGCGCGGGGCTGATCTTGGCGGGCTGCAACTGGAAGATGCCCGCGTATTTCGCGGCGCGGTGATATCGCGCGAACAGGCCGAGCAATTGCTTTCGGGCTGGGGCTTGCTCATACGGTAGCAACAGCGAAGGGGGCGTGGACAAGATGCAAATGCAGCGCCTGATCTCGCGCACGGCTTGCGCTATTGCACTTGTCATCATCGCCTTGGCGCTGTGGCGGCTCTGGGCAAGCCTTGCGATCAACAGCTTCTGGCAGGATGAGTTGTTCTCGATGAACCTGGCGCGGATGCCTGCGTTCGGGCCGATGCTGACGCTGGCGGCGTGGGACACGCATCCACCCACGTTTTATGCGCTGCTGTGGGGCTGGACGCACTTGTTCGGTCTTGGCGAGGTGGTGTCTCGGCTCTTGCCTGCGCTCTGCTCAGTGGGCCTGATCGTCGCACTGGTTCTGCTCCCGCGCCGCGAAATTGCGCTTCTGCCGCGCCTTTTCGTGGCCATGATGGTGGTTACAAGCCGCTTCTGGTTCGAACATGCGGGCGAAGTGCGCTCCTATGCCCTTGCCGCCTTGCTGCTGGCGCTCGCCGCGCTTGCTTCTTCGCGGCTGGTGGCTGAAATGTCAGCGCAAAGGCTGCCCCGTTGGCGGGCCGTGTTTTTTCTTGCGACTACGTTTGCTGCCGCCACACACCTGTTTGCGCTCTATGCAGCGGCGTTGCTGTGCGTCGCGCTTATTGTGGTCCGGCCCGATCATTGGCGGATTGCCCTTGCAGCGCTGGCGGGGACGACGCTGGCGGGCGGCGCCTATCTCGCGCAAGTGCTGTTGTTCCACGATTTCGGCTCGTCCGGCCTGCTCTTCGATCCGCAACCGGGCTTTTTGCGCACCCATGTCCTGATCGGGCTGCGCTCGGCGGGATTGCCCATGCTGCTCGGCCCGACCCTGTTGGCGGCGTGCGCGGCAATCGTGCTGGCCCTGCGCCGGGGTTTTGCTGATGCAGAAGACCGGCAGACCTTGCTTCACGACGCAGCGCTGCTGGCGGGGCCGATCATGGTGGTGCTGGCAGGCCTGTTTGTGACACTGATCGTGCCAAGCCTCAACTATCGCGGGCCGCAAGTTGGGCTGGTACTGGGCTGGTGCGGGTTGATTGGGCTGATGGACCGCGCGTTGCGTGCCTTCCCGCGCCTTGGTCAGGTTGTATCACTAGCTGCCGTGGCGCTCACCGCCGGATGGTTGTTGACCTGGCAGGGCTTGCGTCCACTCCCCGCCCGCGCTGATTTTCGCGGCCTTGCCGATTTTCTTGCCAGCCATTCAGGTTGCCGCGGCGCGGTGATTCCCGTGCTGCGCGATGTACCTGCTGCGGACAAGATCGATCTTGCCACGGGTGAGGGCGTGCGCGTGATGCTGCAGGAGCGTTTCGGCTACTACGATCCGCAAGCTGGCCATCGCTTCATCGCCTTCCCTCTCGTCGCCGGTCGATATGCCGATACGTTTGCCCCGCGCGCACTTATCGTTCCACGGATAAAAGGAAGCGATCCCTGCCCGGTCCTTGCCGTCACCGCCGATGTGCGCGGGCATTCCCCGGCAAAGCTGGAAGCTGCGCTGCGCGATGCCATCGCCGCCAATGGCGGTAATCCCGCGCGGCTCGAAGCACGTTGGTTTGTCTGGTACGCTGATGCGCGGCCCGACCAACCCATCCGCCAGCTAGCCGCCTTCACGCTTGAGCGGCCCTGAACGCAAAAAGCCCCGGCTCTTCAGCCGGGGCTTTCAATGCGGGAGACGGAAATGCGGCTTATTCGCTGTCCAACTCATAGGCGGTGTGCAGCACGCGGACAGCCAGTTCGGTCTCATCCTCGTCAATCAGCACGGAAACCTTGATCTCGCTGGTGGTGATGGCCTGGATGTTGATGCCGCGATCAGCAAGAGCGCGGAACATCGTGGCAGCAACGCCTGCGTGGCTGCGCATACCCACACCCACCACGGTGATCTTGGCAACCTTGCTGTTGGCCAGCATCCGGTAGTAACCGATCGTATCCTTGCGCTCTTCGAGCAGCGCCTGCGTGCGGGCGAGGTCGGAGATTGGCACGGTAAACGTCACGTCGGTCTCGCCACGATCCTTGGCGATGTTCTGGATAATCATGTCGACGTTGATGTTGGCAGCAGCCAATGGCCCGAAGATCGCGGCAACCGCGCCGGGGCGGTCGGCGATGCGCGTCAGGGTGATCTTGGCTTCGTTTTTGTCGGCAGCGATGCCGGTGATCAGCTGGCGTTCCATATCAAGTCCTTCAAGTTCCTCGTCGGAAACGATCATAGTACCGGGAATCGTGTCGGCGGCGGGCGCATCGTCATCGATGAATGAGGACAGCACCTGCACGCGCACGCTTTCTTTCATGGCAAGGCTGACCGAGCGGGTCTGCAAAACTTTCGAACCGACCGAGGCCAGTTCGAGCATTTCCTCGTAAGTCACGTTCTTCAGCTTGCGCGCCTTGGCCACGATGCGCGGGTCGGTGGTGTAGACGCCGTCGACATCGGTGTAGATGTCGCAGCGATCAGCCTTCACCGCCGCTGCCACGGCCACCGCCGAAGTGTCAGACCCGCCACGGCCCAGCGTGGTTACGCGACCAGTAGGGGCAACGCCCTGAAAGCCGGGGATCACGGCAATTTCGCCCGAAGCCATGCTGGCCATCAGGGCATCGGCATCGATGTCCTCGATGCGGGCCTTGGCGTGGGCATCGTCAGTCTTGATCGGCACCTGCCAGCCCAGCCACGAACGCGCCTTGCAGCCCAGCGCCTGCAAGTGCATCGCCAGAAGTCCCGACGTCACCTGCTCTCCACTTGCCACGACCACATCGTACTCGGCGGGATCGTAAAGCGGATTGGCTTCGCGGCAGAAGTTGACGAGGCGGTCGGTCTCTCCAGCCATGGCCGAAACGACTACCGCAACTTCATGCCCGGCTGCCTGCTGGCGCTGCACAATGCGCGCCACGCGGCGGATGCGCTCGGTTCCGGCCATCGAGGTGCCGCCGAATTTCATCACGATGCGGGCCAAGGTCTTGCTCCCAGCTTGGTCTACGAAAGAATCTTTCCCGCAAGGCCAGTGGACCATGCGGCGCGGGCGCTTTAGGGACGGGTTATGAGCAATGCAACCTCTG
>NZ_NCII01000040.1 GCF_002256775.1 Novosphingobium sp. 17-62-19
ATCGAGGCAAGGCTGGAAGCGCTCGCGAAAAAATGGGCGCCGCGGACACGCCGCAAAGCCTGACAGGCCGCGTCAACGCCACCTTCCGTCGGCGCTTACCCATCATCTTCATGCGATGAATTTCGACTGTACGCGGGCTGATATCGAGATCGCGGGCGATGGCCTTGTTGCTGCAGCCTTCGGCAAGACGATCAAGCACTTCGCGTTCGCGTGAACTGAGGCGCGAGATGCGCTGGCGGGCTTCGGCGGCGCGGGCGCGTTGGGCGCGGAAACTGTCAGCCTCTCTGGCAGCGCGCGAAATCGCTTCATTCAATGGGCCGATTTGCGAGGGCATTGCCAAGTAGTCCAGCGCGCCCGCCTTGATCGAGCGGACGACCGCCGCCGTCTCCGGCGCTTCTGCTATGGCTATGACCGGCAGCCAGTGCCCGGCGTGCATCATCGCCGCGATCAGGCGGGGGATGCCTTCGCCGACCGGCTCGTCCTGCGCAAGCACCAGACCACCCGAGGGGGCATGGGACAGCAGCTCGTCCGCCGAGGCATAGATTTCAGCATGATGGCCAGCTGCAAATGCAAGCCGTGCGAGTTGCGCCCTGCGGGCGGAGTCACCATCGAGGATGTGGAGTGTTACGCGATCAACCATGTTTGCAGGTATGCGCCTGCCCAGATTTTCCGCCACAAAGGTTAGTTTCGGAATGAACCGAATGTGAACGCTAATGCAGCCGCTTACACGTTTTTCCTTAGGAAGATCGCTTCGGGAACGGATGCAATCGTTTTAATGCGAACCATCCGCAGTGCAATTTTTAGAATATTGCGACTAATTCTCAGAGAATCACGTGATTCTCGTTACATAGCGTTAAGCATGTTGATCTGCGAAGTAGGCCGCTGTCTTGGATTCACGAAGGTCAGCTTTCGGCGATCTGTTCACCATCCTGCACGAATGTGTAATCGGGCAGTGAGTGGAAGGCTTGGCGCAAGGCCTCGCTCCAACTCGACGAGATAGACGTGAAATATGGGTCGTTGGCCAGGATGCGACGCTGGTGCAACGGCTCAAACCGATCACGCTCCATCACCATCAGATCCAGCGGCAAGCCGACCGACAGATTGGCAGCCAGTGTGGAATCGAAGGACACCATAACCAGCTTGACCGCATCTTCGAATGACATTGTGCGATCATAGCCGCGCAACAGGATCGGGCGGCCGTACTTGGTTTCGCCAATCTGGAAGAAGGGCGTGTCGAAGCTTGCCTCAATGAAATTGCCTTCAGGGTAGATCATGAACAGGCGCGGTTCCATGTCCTGAATCTGGCCTGCAACGATGATCGAAGCGGTAAAGCGCGGGCCTTCGGACTGCATACCGCCTTCCTGTCGCCCTTCGATCACGCCGCGCAGAAGGTTGCCAACCAGCGTAGCCACCTGAAACATCGTCGGCGCATCAAGAATGGAGGGTCTGCGATCGCTGGGTGCCTTGTTGCGCTCTTCCAATTGCGAAATCACGGCCTGAGTCGTGGCAAGGTTGCCCGCCGTCATGATCGTGATCTGGCGTTCGCCAGGCACCGCCCAGTGGAACATCTTGCGGAATACCGAGATGTTATCGACGCCGGAGTTGGTGCGCGTGTCGCTCATCAACACGAGGCCCTTGTCGAGCACCATTCCCACGCAATACGTCATCGCCCTGCCCCGACTTTTCCTAACGCCAATGACTTCACCCGGCGCGCACGCCGAATCTTCCCGTCTTGGGCCAATTGAGCGGCTTATTGTTCCACACGCTGTTGCTGCACGGCAAGCTTCACGTGCATGGATTCATCCCGCGCGCCGTATCTTATCCCCGTAACCGGTGCAGCATCCCGATAATCGCGACCCGTGGCAACGCGAACGTAACGCGCATCGGGGCTGATGCCGTTGGAGATATCGAAGCCGACCCAGCCCAACCCTTCGACGAAGGCTTCGGCCCAGGCATGGCCTGCGTCCTGATCCACCCGGTCATTCATCATCAGGTATCCGCTGACATAGCGCGCCGGAAAGCCCAATGCACGGGCAGCACCAATGAAGACGTGGGCATGGTCCTGACAAACTCCACGCCCGGCCAGCAGCACGCCTTCTGCCGTAGTGGCGGAATCTGTGTGACCGGCGGCATATTCCACCCGCTCACGTATATGCGCAGACAGGGCGTGCAGCGTCGCCAGCGTGTTCGTCTCGTTGCCCAGCGCGGCCAGCAGACTGCGCGTTCGGGGTCCGGCGCGCGTGAGGTCGGTCTGTTCAAGAAACTGCCACATCGGCATGAAACCGGAATGGCGTCCGATGATGCCATTCTCATCATTGGTATCGACGATCCCTTCGCAGCGGATCGTCACCTCGGTAACGCCGGGATCGAACGAGATCAGCGTGACGTGATTGCTGTTGGGATCCTCGTATTCGACCTGCCGCAGCGCGCCTTCGAAATGCATGTTCCATTCGATCACGCGCTGGCCCGAGGATGTCTTGGGCATCAGGCGCAAACGCTGCAATCCGCGGCTGACAGGCCCGGAGAAAACGTAATGCGTGGTATGGTCGATGGCGAGGCGCATGGAGTTTCGACCTAATCGATGAAGCGGTAATCGCGCTGAATCTGCAGCGCCAGCGCGGTGTTGTTGCGGATGAACGTGCCGATGAATTCGTGCAGGCCCTGTTCGAAGATCGCCTCGATTGTGGCGTGGTGGAACTGGCAATCGGCGTCGCGCAGAATTTCATGGCAATGCATTTCACCGCCATATTCGCGCGCCAGACTGGCAAGGTTTGACCGCAGCTTTGAATAGCAGAACGCGAGACTGCGCGGGAAGCGTCCGTCAAGGATCAGGAACTCGGCAATGCCGCGCGGGTCCATGCGTCCGGCATTGAGCCAGCGATAGGCGCGTTCACCCGCGACAGAGCGCAACACGTTTTCCCACTGCACATTGTCCAGACTGGACCCGACATATGAGACGGACGGCAGCAGCACATAATATTTCACGTCGAGGATACGCGCGGTGTTGTCTGCCCGTTCGATGAAGCTGCCGAGGCGCGCGAAATTGTAGATCTCGTTGCGCAGCATGGTGCCTTCCATCGCGCCGCGCACTTGCGTGGACTGACGGCGGACAAGATCGAGCACAGCGCCAAGCCGTGTTTCGGTGACAGGGCGGGCCAGCGCCTCCTTCAGCTGCATCCAGCCATCGTTGACTGATTCCCACACCTCGCGCGTGATACCACCACGCACCATGCGCGCGTTGGTCCGCGCCTCTTCGGTGATCGCAAGGATGCTGCCGGGGTTGTCCCTGTCGCGCAGGATGAAGTTGAACACGTGAGGCCCGGTATATTCCGTCCCGTGCCGCGCCTCGAACGCTTGCCGCAAGCCGAGCGTGACGATGAGCGACCGCCATTCGTCAGAAGCATCGGATGCATCGCGGGTAAGCGCCATGCGGAACCCGGCCTCGATCAGGCGCGAGATGTTCTCCGCACGTTCAAGGTAGCGGAATAGCCAGAAAATGCCGTTTGCGGATCTGCCTAACATCAGTCGTCCAGTACCCAGCTGTCCTTGGTGCCACCGCCTTGCGACGAGTTCACCACAAGCGATCCCTTTTTCAGTGCGACCCGCGTCAGCCCGCCCGGTGTAATGTCTATCCCGTTCGGGCTGACCAGCACGAAGGGCCGCAGATCTACATGGCGTGGCGCAAGACCTGCCTTGGTCAGGATCGGCACGGTGGACAGCGACAGCGTGGGTTGGGCGATGTAGTTTTCGGGCTTCGCGCGCAGCTTGGCCTCGAATGCTGCCAGTTCCCTTTTCGACGATGTAGGCCCGATCAACATGCCATAGCCGCCCGACCCATGAACTTCCTTAACCACAAGATCGGCCAGATTATCAAGGACATAGGCCAGTGCATCCGGTTCTGCACAGCGCCAGGTCGGCACGTTGGGCAGGATCGGCTTTTCGCCAGTATAGAATTCGACGATTTCCGGCATGAACGAATAGATCGCCTTGTCATCGGCAATGCCCGTTCCCGGTGCATTGGCAATGGTGATGCCGCCCCCCCGATAGACGTCCATGATGCCCGATACGCCAAGCACCGAATTCGGGTTGAAGGTCAGCGGATCGAGATATTCGTCATCCACCCGGCGGTAGAGCACATCAATCGGCTGATACCCGCGCGTGGTGCGCATGGCGATGCGGCCATTCTCCACCCGCAAGTCGCTGCCTTCGACCAGTTCGGCTCCCATCTGGTCGGCCAGAAATGCGTGTTCGAAATAGGCCGAATTGTAGATGCCGGGCGTAAGCACCGCGACCACCGGTTTCTTGCCATTAAACGCTGCGGGGGCGCAGGCGGCAAGGCTGCGGGCAAGGCGGCGCGGATAGTCCGATACCTCGCGCACCCGAACGCGGGTGAACAGTTCCGGGAACATCGCCATCATCGTTTCGCGGTTCTCCAGCATATAGGAGACGCCAGACGGGGTGCGGGCATTGTCTTCCAGCACCATGAAATCATCTTCGCCCGTGCGGACAAGATCGATCCCGACGATGTGCGTATAGACCCCGCCCGGCGGCGTGAAGCCGACCATTTCGGGCAGGAACGCTTCGTTGTTTTTCAGCAGCCGCGCAGGCAACCTGCCTGATCGCACGATTTCCTGCCGGTGATAGAGGTCATGGAGGAACGCGTTGAGCGCCCTCACCCGCTGTTCGATTCCGCGCTGTAGCTTGCGCCATTGTTGCGCAGTGATTATGCGCGGCACCATGTCGAACGGAATCAGCCGCTCCTCAGCGTCCTCATTTCCATAGACGTTGAAGGTGATGCCAGTGCGCCGAAAGAAAGCCTCAGCCTCACTCCCCTTTCGCCTCAGCAGGTCTGGCGGCTGCTCATCATGCCACTGGCAATATCCAGCGTAAGCCGAGCGCACCGATCCATCGGCGTGGAGCATCTCGTCATAAGACGAGGGCGAGGTTTTTGTCATAGGCACATCCCGTTCGCCGACGAAGCTTGCACAACGCAAAGGCGTTGCCAAGTGTACGAATGTTGCACCTGCGAAATAAATTTGCGCCGCGTTGGAGCAAGGCGCCTAGTAGGCAGCAACCAATCGTTTCAACATCGCTGCAACATCAGGATGTGCGGCAAAGCCCAGATGCGTGCAGCGCATCGGCACGGCAAGATCGCGCTCGCCTTTGCGGCCGCACGACGAGCGGGGGGAAACGATACCGTCGCGCGCGCTCCACAAAGCAACTGTGGGCACCGGCGGCTTGACCGACATCTCCATGCCGATCGGCGGTGTGTCCACCGAATGGCCCGCGATCAGCTGGTAGGCGCGCCAGGCGTTGTTTGCGCGACGGTCACCTGAAAAGGGCGTGCCCATAGTGATGACCAGCCGCACTGCTTCAGGGTGCTTGCGCGCCACTTCGCGCGCAAAAATTCCACCAAGGCTCCAGCCAATGAGCACCAGCGGCTCACCTTCCTTGCGCGCCATGGCAACCACGCGCTCGCACAGGCGCTCGAAGCGGTCTTCGGTCGGGCCAAAGTTGAAGCCGAGGCCCCAGTCACTGACGCGGTGCCCGGCGGCTTCAAGCGCACGGCCCAGCGGCTTCATCCGCGCAGGGTGCGTGCCAAAGCCGGGCAGGAGCATAACGGCGCGCGAAGGCGCAGACGGCTCGCTCACTATACGCGGCTGGCGGGTGGCCTGCCAATGTTCAACCGGCGTGCGCAGTTCGCCCAGCAAGGCCTGCCACTTCGGCCCACGCACACCTGCCGGGCGCGGCTGGAACGCCAGCGCGCCGCGCCGCGCCATTTCGGCGCGCACCAGAGCGATTCGCGCAGAGAACTGCGCGAAACCGCCTTCGTTTACTGTGTGTTGCGCGATCATAGTCATGGCGTGCACCCTATCGGCCTAACCGCCGATGAACGCCAGCATCGCGTGTTTGTTTCAAAATTACGTCAAGAATGCGAAACTATGACACCTCGTCACCCTTGCATTCGCCGACGTGCTTGGAGTTCATGGCCATCTCTACCGACATTGTCTTGCCGTTGGGGGCGCTGCCATCCATGTTCATTTTCATGTCATAGGCCCCTTCGCTGTAAGTGCCCGACATCTTCATTTTCGCCGCAGGCGTGCCTTCACCGCCGGGGCTTTTGCAGGTCATGGCTGCATCGATCTTGCCGTTGCCCATGGTGAAGCTGTCATAACGGCAGTCCTCGCCCTGCTGGCCAAAAAATCCACCATCGGGCTTTTCAGCCTCTTCCGGTGTCAGGCAAGACGCGAACGTGCGGCTCTGCCCCATCATCTGCTCCATCGCCTGTTTGGCTTCGGGCGGCATCCCTTCGACTTCAAGCTTGGCGAACTTCATCGTCAGCTCCCAGCGCCCCGGCTTGAGCTTCATGCCCGCATCGGCAACCGATTTGGCCACTTCAGCGGTGCTCGCGTTCTTCTTTTCGACCGTGGCATCTTCGCCACAGGCGGCCAGCAGAAGCAGCGGGATCAGGGCAATCTTGGCACGCATGAGGCTCTCCGTCTTTCGTTCCGGCGGCGAAGCTAACAGCCGGGCGGAAAAGCGCCAGTGCCGTGCGTCACCATGGTTGCGTGGACGCGGTTTGTTCCCCATATCCGGCGGCATGGCTGAACTCGTTATCCGCAGGGGACTCGAAGAGCCCGACACGTCCGGCACTTTCGTGCCCCACCGCCCCGCGCGGCCAGACAAGGTCGAGGGCGGCAGGCCGTTCAAGGTCGTCTCGGAATACGAACCAGCAGGCGACCAACCCACCGCGATTGCCGACCTTGTAGCCGCCACGCGCGATGGCGATCAGACGCAGGTTCTGCTCGGCGTCACCGGCTCGGGCAAGACTTTTACGATGGCCAAAGTGATCGAGGAACTGCAGCGCCCTGCCCTGATCCTGGCACCCAACAAGATCCTCGCCGCGCAGCTCTATGGCGAGATGAAGAGCTTCTTCCCTGAGAACGCTGTGGAGTACTTCGTCTCCTACTACGACTATTATCAGCCCGAAGCCTACGTCCCCCGGTCTGACACCTACATCGAGAAGGAAAGCTCGACCAACGAGGCGATCGACCGGATGCGCCATTCGGCCACGCGGTCCTTGCTGGAACGCGACGACGTGATCATCGTCGCCTCGGTCTCGTGCATCTACGGCATCGGCTCGGTCGAAACCTATTCGGCGATGATCTTCGATCTGAAAGCCGGGCAGACGGTCGACAGCGGCGAGATCATCCGCAAGCTGGTGGCGCTGCAGTACAAGCGCAACGATACCGGCTTTGGGCGCGGCAACTTTCGCGTGCGGGGCGACAATCTCGAAATCTTCCCCTCGCACTATGACGATACGGCCTGGCGCATCAGCTTCTTTGGTGACGAGGTGGAGCAGATCGCCGAGTTCGATCCGCTGACCGGCAAGACCGGCGCGAAGCTGACCAACGTGCGCGTCTATGCCAATTCGCACTACGTCACGCCCGGCCCGACGATGCAGCAGGCAGCGCAGGCCATCCGCTTCGAACTGACCGAGCGGCTGAAGGAACTGGTGGCCGAGGGCAAGCTTCTGGAGGCGCAGCGGCTGGAGCAGCGCACCAACTTCGACCTCGAAATGATCGCCGCCACCGGCTCATGCGCCGGGATCGAGAACTACAGCCGCTTCCTGACCGGACGTCTGCCGGGCGAGCCGCCGCCGACGTTGTTTGAGTACCTGCCCGACAATTGCTTGCTGTTCCTCGACGAAAGCCACCAGACCGTGCCGCAGATCGGCGCGATGGCGCGCGGGGACCACCGGCGCAAGCTGACGCTGGCCGAATACGGCTTCCGCCTGCCCAGCTGCATCGACAACCGCCCGCTGCGTTTCAACGAATGGGACGCGATGCGCCCGCAGACGGTGGCGGTTTCTGCAACGCCCGCATCGTGGGAAATGGAGCAGGCAGGCGGCGTCTTTGCTGAACAGGTGATCCGCCCCACCGGGCTGATCGACCCGCCGGTGGAAATCCGCCCGGTCGAAGATCAGGTGCAGGACTGCATCAACGAGTGCAAGAAGACCGCCGCCAACGGCTACCGCACGCTTGTCACCACGCTGACCAAGCGCATGGCCGAAGACCTTACCGAGTTCATGCACGAGGCGGGCCTGCGCGTGCGCTACATGCACTCCGATGTTGAAACGCTGGAACGCATCGAACTGATCCGCGATCTGCGGCTCGGCGTCTATGACGTGCTGGTCGGCATCAACCTGCTGCGCGAAGGCCTCGACATTCCAGAATGCGGGCTGGTGACCATTCTGGACGCGGACAAGGAAGGCTTCCTGCGCAGCGAAACCTCGCTGATCCAGACCATTGGCCGCGCCGCGCGCAACGTCGATGGCCGCGTGATCCTCTATGCCGACCGCATGACCGGCAGTATGGAACGCGCCATCGCTGAAACCGACCGCCGCCGCGCCAAGCAGGAAGAATACAACGCCCTCCACGGCATCACTCCCACCACCATCAAGCGCAACATCCACGACATCGTGGCAGACACGTCAAACCGCGACGGCGTGCTGGTGGACATCGACGCCGAAGGCACCAACAACCTCGTCGGCCACAACCTGCGCGGATATATCGAGGATCTGGAAAAGAAGATGCGCGCTGCTGCGGCGGATCTGGAGTTCGAGGAAGCCGGCCGGTTGCGCGATGAGATCAGACGGCTGGAAGCGACCGAGCTTGGCCTGCCTGCGAGTGAGCACAAAGCGCCGATTGTGGGGCGGAGCAACGAGGGCAAGCCGGGGACGCGCAAGACAAGGTATGGGAAGAGCCAAAAGACGAAGTGGGGGAAGTGATGATCTTGCTTAACCGCAAAATGGGCATAATATTTTATATTTAATTCAGATACTTGACTATTTTCTCTGGGAAAACGCAGTTGCCGTGTTCGTTAAAATCCTAGTGGGGACGGTATATCGGGTTGCACCAAGGAACCGCAGCCATGATCGTCAGCTTTGCCAACAAGGAAACCGAGGCCGTCTGGCTTGGCCAGCGCAGCCGCAAGCTGCCTGCCGAAATACAGCAACGCGCCCTCACCAAGCTGGCCATGCTCGATGCAGCCGCCGAGTTGGACGATCTGAAGAACCCACCCAGCAACCGTCTTCATGACCTGAAGAAGGACCGCGCAGGGCAACATTCCATTTCCATTAACCGGCAATGGCGCATATGTTTCGTCTGGAAGGACGGAAATGCCCACGATGTCGAAATCACCGACTACCACCGATGACGAATGGCTGCACAACCCCCACGCGGGCGAATTGCTCGTGTCGGAATTCATGGAGCCGCTGGAACTCGATTGCGCCGCACTGGCAGCAGCAATCGGTGTGGAACCTGCGCGTCTGTCAGCAGTGATTGGCGGCGCAGCGCGGATTGATGGCGAACTCGATCTTCGCCTCGCCCGCTATTTCCGTATGTCCGAGGGCTTTTTCCTGCGCCTGCAGGACCAGTTCGAACTGCGCAAAGCCAAGCGCGCTCTCGAAGGCGATCTTGAACGGATCGTGCCCCGCGCCGCCTGATTTCGCCATGAAGTTTTCCGCCCCCACAATCCTCGCGCTCACCCTCGCCGCCTGCTCGCAATCCCCCGCCACGCCGGTGCGCGAGGGTGCGCCGGACAACGCGGTGCGGCTCGCCATGCCTGCGGGCGAAGCTCTGCCGGGGGTGCGTGAGGCTTTGTCAGAACCGGTGTGGGCCGCTGCGCCCGATGCGCAGTCGGCGCGGTTCGGGCATCCGGGGGAGACGCCGCTGGTGTCGGTCGCCTGCCGTGAGGGTGTGCTGGTCGTCACCCGTCATGCCGCAGCGCCAGTTGGGGCGCAGGCCTTGTTTGCGCTGGTGGGAAGCGATGGCATCTTGCGCCTGCCGGTGGATGCGACTTCGGTTCCCGGCCAGCGCGGTTATCTGTGGCAGGGGACGATTGCCGCCTCCGATGCCCGCGCAGACGTGATGCGGGGTGCCTTTACCGGCACTTTGCCCGGTGCGGGCATGATCAAGGTTTCTGCGGGCAGTGCCATCGGCGACGTGCTCAGCCGTTGCCGCAGCGCTGCACCGGTTGCTGTGCCCATGCCGACGGACACCAACCAAACCACCGAATAATCCAAATCCGTTCGTGTCGAGCGTAGTCGAGACACGAACGGGAGGCTGGTTCAGACCTTGCCGAACTTGGCCTCATAAGCCGCCTTGTCGCCGCCAGCCAGAAGCTTGGCCTGCTCCACCCAGTTGTCGCGCAACGGACGGCCCGCAAACGTGCCGAGTTGGGCATTGATCTTCGCAATGTCCTCATCGGTCCAAGCCGCGATCTGTGCATAAGTGGTAACGCCGAGAGAGGTCAGCAACGCTTTCAGCTTAGGCCCGACACCTTTGATGCGGCCAAGGTCATCGCCCGTTGTGCCAACCGGCGCGGCATCGGCAATCTCTACGGTTGCAGCCGCAGCCACCACTTCGCCAATCCCTGCCATCGTGCCCGCGCCGGGTGACGGAATGACCACGGGCGGCGGCGTAACCATCGCCGCAGCGCTAGGCGCATCGATCAACGCATTGTTCCGCGCCGCCTTTTCCGCGCCTTCCGAAAGAACGTCGGTATATTCGCGCTTCTTGGGCGCAGGCTTGCTCCGCCCCCACACCCACCAGACGACGAACACGATCACCAGGACGATGCCCGCCAGCAAGGCCTGGTTGGCTTCGAACATCTGCATCATCTGAAGTCCCCTTGATTCCCTCAGGCCGCCTGCTGCTTGCGGAACAGCACGCGATCCTCCGGCCCGAACGCGCGGACCCACAACATGTAGCAGTAAATACCCAGAATCATGGGAATTCCAAGCGCGAGTTCAGCCCACTCGGGCAGCCACGTGGTGGCAATGCCCACCGCCAGCGCAGGCACGATGGCCCAGGCAAGGCCCCAACGCCAATTACTGATCGAATGGCCCAGAATGCGCGAAAGCACCCGCGATTTCACTGCCGAAGACAGTCCGAGCGACAGCGCCAACGCCAGCGAGGCCGCTGCCGCAACATACATCGGTCCCCAGCCTGCATTCTTGGCCACCACGATCAAGGCGATCGTCAGAACCGCCTGAAACGCGATGGTCGCAAGGCTGATCCACAAGTTGCGCATACGGGCCAGATAGACCAGCGCCGCTTCGCTCACGACTGCCTTCGATGCCACGACCTCGGCAATCAGCAGGAACGCCAGCGCCGCCGTGCCCGAAACGAAGGCAGGCCCGCCAAGGCCCATCAGCCCTTCGCCCGGAATGCCCAGCGCCATCGCAATTCCGATCTGTGCAGCCCCGATCCAGAAGCCGACCTGACAGACCTGCTTGGCAATCGCCGCGTAGTCCTTGTCCTTGACGCTGCGGGTGATCACCGGACCAAGCACCGGTTCGAAACTGGTCTTCAGCTTCTGCGGCAGCGAAGCGATCTGCTGCGCGAAGTAGTAGATGCCAACCGCCGCCTCTCCCACAAAGAAGCGCAGGATGAACACATCGAGCTTGCGCGTGCCCCACTCCACCGCATCGGCCCCAGCCAGCGGAATATTGCGCCGCGCAATTTGCCACAGCAGCGCCGGGCGCGGCTTCCACGCTTGCGGCAGGCCATATGTGCGGACCAGCACGAACAGCGCCACCCCCGTCGCCGCCCAGACCGAAGCGAGATAGGCAAGACTGAGGCCGGATTCAGGCCACACGAAGTAAAACGCGCCTGCCGCAATGGAGATTGTCCACGGCTCTACCACCGAACGCGCGCGCACGGTGGTGGCCACGTCAAAGCGATAGGCCAGCGCCGCCAGCGCCAGATCGCCCAGCGCAAGGCCGGGGATGGCCAGCACCAGCAATGTATCGGCCATGTTGAAATTGCCACTGGGATACATCGATTCCGGGAACAGATAAATCAGCGCGCCCATGCCCAGCGCCAGCGATGAAGCCAACAGCACCGCATCGCCCACCACGTTGGCCGGATGCTCGTCGTTTTCAGCAAGGCGTTGCGCCAGCCCACGCTTTTGTCCCAGCGTCGCCAGCATCCCGGCGAACTCGACCATGACCAGCGCCGAAGCAAACCGGCCCATCGCGGGCGCTCCATAAAGGCGGCTGGCGATGAACAGAAACGGGATGCGCGCAAGCAGACGCAGCAGGAAGCCAAGGAAGTTCGTGCGCCCGCCTTTGGCCAGCGCCGCAATGTCCTGCTGCGGAGGTTGGGCAGCGTCAGACAAGCGGGTTTTCCGCCCTCAGCGGACGAGACAGCAATCCAGCCACGACATCACGCGCCGGGGCAGCGCCTTCCAGCAGAGCAACCACCGCCTCGACAATCGGCATGGAGATACCGCGATTGCTTGCGATTTCGGCCAGCACCGGGGCGGTGAACGCGCCTTCCGCCACCGAATTTTTCGCGCCCAGCACATCAGCCGCAAGGGCACCCTCACCCAGCGCCTTGCCGAGCGAAAAGTTGCGGCTTGATGTGGACGAACAGGTCAGCACCAGATCACCCAACCCTGAAAGGCCCGAAAGCGTCTCCGCCTTTGCGCCAAGCGCCAGCCCGAAGCGCTGCATTTCGGCAAAGCCCCGGCTGATCAGCGCCGCGCGCGCATTCTGGCCAAGGCCCAGCCCGTCCACCACACCACAGGCAATGGCCAGCACGTTCTTCACCGCCCCGCCAATCTCTGCGCCGGTCACGTCATCGGAAAAATAGGGTCGGAACGTGGGCCGCGCGATGGCGGCAGAAAGCCGTTGCCACTGCGCCTCGCCGCCCTCGCACGCCAGTGTCACCGCCGTCGGCAACCCAGCGGCAACTTCGTGCGCGAAGGTTGGACCGGACAGCACCGCAAGGCTTGCCCCCGGTGCAGCGGCACGCGCCACATCGGCCATCAGCCGCCCGGTGCCCGCCTCGATCCCCTTGGAGCAGAGCACAACATCGCCCCCCTCACGCCCGATGCCACCCAGCACGCTGGCAAGGAACTGCGCGGGCGTGACCATCAGCAACACCGGCAGCGCCGCCATATCGGCCAAGTTCGTCGTCGCGCGGATCGTGGGAGCCAGCCTAGCCGATGGCAGGAACAGGCTGTTGGTGCGAGCCGAATTGATCTCGTCAACCAGTTCAGCCTCACGCGCCCAAAGCAGCACGTCGCGCCCGTCGCTTGCCAGCATCTGCGCAAGGGCTGTGCCCCACGCGCCTGCACCGACCACCCCAACAGCAGCAGTCATCCCTTCACCCCCGCACCACGCACCGGCGCGGCATTGGCATCGAGCGGCCAGCGCGGGCGCGCCGCCACATCAAGGCCGTCAACATATCCCAGAGCGAACCGCTCCGCGCCAGCCCAGCCGATCATCGCGGCATTGTCTGTGCACAGCTTTGGCGGCGGAGCGACCAGGGGCAACCCGTGTTGTGCCGCCAGAGCCTCCAACGCGCCCCGCAAAGCCGCATTGGCGGCAACTCCGCCCGCCACGACCAGCGCGGTCATTCCTTCCGAGGCCGCACCCAGCGCAATCCGCGTGCGGTCCACCACGCAATCAAGTGCAGCCTGCTGGAACGAAGCAGCAATATCAGCGTCCAAATGAATGCCCGCATCCTTCGCCCGCATCACTGCGCTTTTCAGCCCGGCGAACGAGAAGTGCGGCTCGCCACTTCCCACCAGCGGGCGCGGCAACGACACCGCCTTCGCATTGCCCTCACGCGCCAGCCGTTCCACAGCAGGCCCACCGGGATAGCCAAGTCCGAGAATCTTGGCCGTCTTGTCGAAAGCCTCACCCAGCGCATCGTCAATCGTGGTGGCAAGGCGGCGATACTGGCCAACGCCCGCAACCTCCAAAATCTGGCAATGCCCACCTGAAACCAGCAGCAGCAGATAGGGGTAATGCAACGAAGCATCGGCAAGCCTTGGCGAAAGCGCGTGGCCTTCCAGATGGTTCACGGCGATCAGCGGCTTACCCGCCGCCATCGCCAGCGCCTTCCCAGTCACAAGCCCGACCATCACGCCACCGATCAGCCCCGGCCCCGCCGTCGCCGCAATCGCGTCCATATCGTCCAGCGCCAGCCCTGCATCGGCCAGCACCGCGCCCACCATCGGACCCAGCACTTCCACATGCGCGCGCGCCGCAATTTCGGGCACCACGCCGCCATAGGGCCGGTGCGCATCATCTTGCGAGGCAATGCGTTGCGCCACGATCCGCTCTGTCAGCGTCGTGCCATTGCTGTCGATCACCGCGGCGGCGGTTTCATCACAACTGGATTCTATGCCAAGGATCAGGGCCATCTGGCGCTTCCCTCTAGTGATAATCCCGGTTACGGCAAGCAGAGCATGAACACGCAGCCGATAGAAGCCTCGCCTGAACGCCCTCTGAAGCTGGGCACCCGCGCCTCGCCGCTTGCCATGGCGCAAGCGTATGAAACCCGCGCGCGCCTTTGCGCGGCGCACGGCTGGCCCGAAGCTATGGTCGAAATCGTTGCCGTGACCGCCAGCGGCGACAAGATTCTCGATCGTCCCTTGGCCGAAATCGGCGGCAAGGCGCTGTGGACCAAAGAACTGGACGCCTGGCTGTTCGATGGCGAGATCGACATTGCAGTCCATTCCATGAAGGACGTGGAAACGCTGCGTCCTGAACAATTCTGCATCGCCGCCGTTCTACCCCGCGCCGACGTGCGCGACGTGCTGGTGGGTGCGGCCTCCATCCATGCCATTCCGCCCGGTGCGCGCGTCGGCACCAGCGCGCCACGCCGTGCAGCGCAAATGCTCCACGCGCGATCAGACCTCACCATCGTCGGCTTTCGCGGCAATGTCGCCACGCGGCTGGCCAAGCTGCAGTCTGGCGAAGCGGACGTGACGCTGCTCGCCGCAGCCGGATTGCAACGGCTGGACCAGACCGGTGTCGGCACACCGCTGTCCGAACACGAATGGCTCCCCGCCCCGGCCCAAGGCGCAATCGGCATCGAATGCCTCGCCGCGAATGAGCGCGTGCGCGGCTATCTGTCTGCCATCGATGACCAGCCGACGCATAACGCTGTCATGGCCGAACGTGCCCTACTCAAGGCGCTGGGCGGCAATTGCCACAGCCCGATTGCCGTGCTGACTACCCACCACGAAGCCTCGCTCACCCTGCGCGCCGCGATCTACAGCCCGGATGGTGCAGAACGGATCGAAGCGCACGAAACCTTCGCGCCGGACGATACCGACGGCCCACAGCGGCTGGCGCATCGCCTGCTGGCCCATGCGCCTGAATCGGTAACTGTCCACTTCTCAGGCGAATGACCGCGCGTTCCAAGCCGTTGCCGATCATCGTAATTCGCCCACAACCGGGCAACGATGCCACTTGCGCCGCCGCCCGCGAACGCGGCGCCGAGGCGCTGGCCTTTCCCCTGTTCACTATCGAACCGCTTGCGTGGGATATGCCTGAAGGTCCGTTTGATGCCATCCTTGCCGGAAGCGCCAACGTTTTCCGCCACGGCGGTGAGGTATTGCAAACTCTAAGAGATGTTCCGGTCATCGCCGTGGGTGAGACGACCGCCGCCAGCGCGCGTGCGGCGGGCTTCACGGTCAGCCACATCGGTGAAGGCGGCCTCCAGCCCGTCGTCGCAACGCTGCCACCGGGGAGATACATCCGAATCGCCGGTGAAGACCGCGTCGAACTCACCCCGAAACCCGGTGTGCGAATCGAGACAACAGTGGCTTATGCGGCACGTAGATCACCGCTTCCAAGTGCGCTGGTGCACATTTTGGAGGCTAGCGCCGTTGTGCTGCTGCACTCTGGCGAGGCCGCGCGCCATTTCGCCGCAGAGTGCAAAAGGCTAGGAATTTCAAGAAAATCAGTCCGCATCGCGTGCCTTGCGCCTCGCATCGCCACGCTCGCTGGAGAAGGTTGGGCGGCAATTGCCACCGCTCCTGCAAGAACCGATGCCATGCTGCTGGAAACTGCCCTGCGAATGTGCAAGAGAGTGTGACATCGGGGCGACAGGACAAGCGAAAACGGATGCAAGATTTAGGCTACAGCCCACAAACGACACCGCGACGAAGCGGTATTGGGGGCCGCACTATGGCAGCTCTGGCGGCAGGATGCCTGCTCGCAGGCGCTGCCGGAGCGGCATGGCTTGGCTGGCGCAATGGCCTGATTGATGTGCAGGTTGGCGATTCCGGTGTGCCGCAACTCGTTACGTCTCCCATCGCGCCGCCCTCACCCAGCGCCTCGGCTGCCGAAGCTGTGGCCGTCGCCAATCGTGCTCAGGTCGATGCGCAAATCGATAGCGCCAGCGCAAAGCTTGCCGCGCTCGAACAGCGCCTCGCCGAATTGAACCAGCAGGCCATCGCCGCCTCGGGCAATGCCAGCCACGCCGAAGCACTGCTGCTGGCCTTCGCTGCGCGGCGCGCCATTGAACGCGGCCAGCCGCTCGGTTGGATCGAAACCCAGCTTCGCGCCCGCTTCGGGCAGACGCAAGGCGCCGCGGTGGATCGGGTAATTGCTGCGGGGGTCATGCCGGTCACGATTTCACAGCTCGGCGAAGAATTCGAACTCCTCGCCACCCAGCTTGTCGGCGGGGCAAAGGACGAAGGCACGTGGGACTGGCTGACCCGTCAGGTCTCCGACCTCTTTGTAATCCGTCACGATGATTCGCCGTCTCCTGCCCCCGAAGTGCGGCTTGAACGCACGCGCGCTTTCCTTGCCGGCGGCAAAGTGGAAGCCGCCGTGGCAGAAATCGAAAAGATGCCGGGCCGTGCCGCAGCCAACGGCTGGATCGTCCGCGCACGTGACTACATGGCCGCGCAGCGCGCGCTCGATCAGCTTGAGGCAGCCGCGCTCACCGGGGCGCAGCCGGTTTCCGCGCCAGCAGAGCCAACCATCACGTCAGTGCCGGAAACGCCAGAGGCCTCTGCTTCCGTTGCCGCGCCGTCCGCACCGGATTTCTAAACCGCCGGATTTCCAAGCAGAAAGCTCAGGCTGCGCGCAGCAACCTTGGCAGGTTCCCGCTCATCCCGCGCGCCTCATCCATGAACCAGCGCTTGAGGGGCGCAGCGCGCTGAACCCCCGCCATACCAAGGCGGCGCACGGCAGACGGAAGCTTGCCCGGAATGCCGAACAGCCGCGTCAGAACGTCAGTCGCGGTAGCCACCATGAAGGTATCGACCGCACGCCAGCGTTCATATCGCGCCAGCAATTGCGCATCACCTACATCAAGCCCCAAGCGCGCGCCATCGGCCAGCACCTCGACCAACGCGGCCACATCGCGCAGCCCCACATTCAGGCCCTGCCCGGCAATCGGGTGCATCCCGTGCGCCGCATCGCCCACCAGCGCCAGCCGGTCTTCCACGATCTTTGCTGTGTGGTGGAAATTCAGCGGGTAGGACGTGCGCGGACTCGCCAGCGCAATCTCGCCAAAAATGCCGTGCATCCGGCTCGCCACTTCGCCCAGGAACATCGCCTCGGGCATGGCCAGAACAGCGGCAGCATCTTTTTCTGCCACCGTCCAGACCAGCGCAGAGCGATGCTTGCCGTCCTCACCATCACGCAACGGCAGCAGCGCAAACGGCCCGGCTGGATAGAACACTTCCCACGCCACGTTGCCGTGCGGCTTCTCATGCGTCAGCCCGGCGATGATTGCGCGGTGGCCGTAGTCCCACTTGGCGGACGTGAACCCTGCCTCATCGCGGGTGGGAGACTTGCGGCCCTCTGCCGCGACCAGCAAACGCCCCTTCAAAACTCGCCCGTCGGCGAGAGTCACGGCAACGCCATGCTCGCCACGCTCACGCGAAACGACGTGGCTGTTGGGATGAAAGGTGATCGCTTTTTCACGCGCGGCCACACCATACATGACAATGCGCAAATCGCGGTTGGCGTACATGCGGCCCAGCGAACCATCTCCGTCACCCGGCTGGAAATCGATGCGCCCCGGCTTCATCCCGTCGGTCACGGCGATGGAAGCAATCGGACACCCCTTGGGCGCCAATTCATCGGCCATGCCAAGATTGGTGTAGAGGTTCCAGCTTGCGGTAGAGATCGCCGAAGCGCGTCCATCAAAGCCGTCCGCCGTCTGGGCCGCAGGGTCCGAATTGTCGACAACGTGCGAACTGATCCCCGCCTTGGCAAGGCCAATGGCCAGCGTCATGCCGACCAGCCCGCCGCCAAGGATCACCACATCCGAATTCGAATCGCTCACCTGATCGCTCCACACGTATTGCCGGGGCCACCATCAAGGTCGAGGCAGCGTCCGTCAAATGCACCTTGGGGGATCTTGAGCCCGATCCATGCCGCAAGTGATGGCGCGATGTCCACCGTTTCCACCGCGCTGGGCTGTTCAAAACCTGTCATGCCCTTGCGCCAGAACAGGATCGGCACGCGCCGGTCATAGTCCCACGGGCTGCCATGCGTGGCCACATAACCCGGCCCCGGATTGGCAATCGGCACCACCCCGCGCTTCAGGAACACCACGAAATCGCCTGAATGCAGCGGGTTATACGAAGCGCGTGCACGTTCGGCCAAAGTCCACGTTTCGGGCGATGTGGTCGGCATCGGGGTTGCCGCAATTTCGGCGGCAGAAAGCACCACTTCCACCTGTGGGTCAGCCTCAAGCAAAGCCTTGGCGTCGTCAACCAGCTTGCCCTTCAGACCGGCCGCCAGATCGCGCCGCAGCCAGTAATCACCCGAAGCACCGTCCGACAGGATCAGGCCCTTGGTCTCCAGTCCGTAACGCTTGCCCAGCGTATCCGACAGCGCCTTGGCCGACACCGCCTCGCTCACCCGTGACGATGTCTCAAGCGCTTGCTCGTGCAGCCGCTCAGGCAAATCGAACCCGCCGTGATCCGCCGTCAGCACCACGCCATAGTCGATCCCACGCTTGTCCAGACTGGCGAAGAAATCGCCCAGCGCCATGTCAAGCTGGGTCAACTGAATGCACATTTCCGCGCCTTCGGTGCCGGTGCCATGCCCCACATAGTCCGTTGCGGACAAACTGACCGACAGCACATCGGGCACCGCGCCTTTGCCCAGCTTCTGTTCGTCCACCAGCTTCAGGCCCAGATCCAGCGTTGCCCGGTCCAGCCGGGGCGATGTGCGGAAAGCATTGGCATCGCCCGCTTTCAGCGCGAAATGACCATTACCGATGGTCACGCTGCCCGCCTTGATTGCACGGTCAGCACGGCGGCAATATTCTGGCAGCGGAAATTCGGCGGCACCCTTGGCCAGCACTTTGGTGATCTCATCATTCTGCGCTGCGGCAGCCGGGCCGATTTCGCGCCCGTTCAGCGTGGCAAAGCCTTTGCCCTTCCACCAGTAAACCTGATCGATATCGTGCCCGCCCATCATCAGCGCGCCGCGATCCTTGCCCGAAACGGCGATATTGCGCGCCGCCGGATTGGCCTGCTTCATCCACTCGCCCAGCGTCGGCACCAGCAGATGCACAGTGGAGGCGACATAGTCCTTGGACCCCGCACTGCGCTGCGCGACGTCTTCGGCGCAATAGACCACGTTCGGCCCCACCGTGACCGACTGGTCGATCCATGAATTGGCAATGATCCCGGTATGCGCAGGGCGGTTGCCGGTAAGGATCGTGGAATGGCCGGGGCAAGTCTCGGTCGCCGCATGACTCTGATACCCTGCCGGAAATACTGCACCTTGCGTCAGCCGCGCAAAGCCGCCGGTAAAGCGCTGGCGATACTGCGCAAAAATGTCGGCCGAGAACTGGTCGATCGCAATCGCCACGATCAGCCGGGGCGCATTGGCCGGAACCTGCTGGCTCACCGCTGGCAGCACTTCCTGCGCGCTGGCGGGGATCATAGGCAGGGCAGTCGCCATCAGCACGGCAACGAACTTGGCTAGGCTTTTCACGCGCGACATACTCCTATGGGCAAACTTACTGGACTCAAGGCAAGGCCAGCCGTAGGACGCCCAAGAGCGCTACGCATGGCCCCGCTTGCGCTCTCGTTCAAGGGGCCTTTTTGGACCTTGGCTCCCTTATGCCGATCAGCGAAACGGCCCGGATCAACACTTTGCGCATCATAGCGATGTTTATGACCGCGCTATTGCTGCTGAGCTTTGCTCCGGCGCGCGCTGCGCCCAACCACGTGCAGGCGTCACTGCTGGCCGAAGGTCCTGTGGAGCCAGGCGCCACGGTCACGCTTGCGCTCCTGATGCAGCCGGAAAAGGGCTGGCACGGCTATTGGTCCAACCCCGGCGATGCAGGTTATGGCCTCGCGCTCGACTGGACGTTGCCGCAAGGGGTCACAACCGGCGCTATGCAGTTTCCGGTGCCGCAGACTTTGGTCATCCAGGGCCTGATGAACCACGTTTACGAGCATGATTACGCCGTCCTGGTGCCTTTCAGGGTGCCTGTAGGTGCAGTTCAGGGCACCACGCTGCCGATTAGCGTCAAAGCGCAGTGGCTGGCTTGCACCGACGCGATTTGCGTCCCCGAACGCGCAGACCTGCAAGGCACAGTTACAATCGGCAACGGGGCAAAAGACGCCCGCTTCGAGGCTTGGCGCGCCGCCCTGCCTGCCCCGCTTGATCGTACAGGCAGCTTTGCGCTGACCGACAAGGCCCTGCGCATCGCCCTGCCTTTCCCCGCCTCGGCCACGCTCGACGCTCCACACCTGTTCCTCTCTACCGAGGGTCTGGCGAACTATGGCGCGCCGCAGCGCTTCTTTCGCGATGGCGATACGCTGATCGTGGAGGTGCCGCTCGCCGCTTCGCCCGCGCCCGTGCAAAAGGTCGAAGGCGTGCTGGGGATGGGCAAGGACGCAGGCGGCATCGCGTTCACCGCCGCGCCGGGCGCCGTCTCCACAAGCGGCGAGGAAGTGGGCGGAACGGCCACCTTTTCCGCCGCCACGCTCGGCCTTGCACTCCTCGGCGCGTTCCTTGGCGGGCTGATCCTCAACATCATGCCCTGCGTCTTCCCGATCCTCAGCCTCAAAGCGCTCGCCCTCGCCCGTGGCAATTCGCACAACGCGCGGTCCGAAGGGCTGGCCTACACCGGCGGCGTCGTGCTCGCCTGCCTGCTGCTCGGCGGCGTGATGCTGGCCCTGCGCGCGGGCGGGGAACAAGTCGGTTGGGCGTTCCAGTTGCAGGAACCCGGCGTCATTGCCGTCCTGCTGCTGCTCGCCGTGGCGATCACCGCCAACTTGCTGGGCGTCTATGAGCTCCCCGGCCTGTCGGTGGAGCGCGGCGCGGGCACTTCCGGCGCGTTCGGCACCGGCCTGCTGGCCGCGTTCGTCGCCACGCCCTGCACCGGCCCGTTCATGGCCGCCGCGATGGGTGCGGCACTGGTCCTGCCGATCTGGGCAGCACTGGGCGTGTTCGCGGCGCTGGGTCTCGGCCTTGCCTTGCCGTTCCTGCTGCTCGGCTTCGTCCCCGCGTTGCGCCGCCTGCTGCCCAAGCCCGGCGCGTGGATGGAGCGTTTCCGCCGCTGGATGGCGCTGCCGATGGGCCTCACCGCGCTAGCCTTGGGTTGGCTGGCGTGGCGCGTAGGTGGGGCTGAGTTCACTGCCGCAATTGTCGCGCTCGCCTCGGCATTGGTCGTGCTTCTGGCCTTCACCGGCAAGGGCCAGCGCCGGGGACGCGCGGTCATGGCGTGGACATTGCCCGCCACGCTCCTGCTCGGCGCTGCCGCCTTCGCCGCCACCCCGCGCCTTGCCAATGCGCCCGCCGCTGAAAGCGGTGGCCTGCTCGCAGCCAAGCCCTTCTCCGAAGCGGCCCTTGCGGAAGCGCGCAAGGCTGGAAAGCCTGTATTCGCCTATTTCACCGCCGACTGGTGCCTGTCCTGCAAGGTCAACGAGGGCACCTCGATCGAGCGCGAAAGCACCAGGGCCGCGTTTGAAAAAGCAGGCGTGGTCGTGCTGGTAGGAGACTGGACGCGCCGCGATCCGGCCATCACAAAATTCCTGACCGCGCAGGGCGTTGCAGGCGTTCCGCTTTACCTTTGGTATCCGGCAAAGGGCGCAGAACCGCGCCAGTTGCCGCAAGTGCTGACGCCCGATTTGCTGGCGGAATTGCCCAGCAATTAGCTCTTCACTATAGCTCAGTGCGCCCCCGCGAAGGCGGGGGCCTCGTGCAGTTTATGATGGGTCAGCGCAGACGGCCTGAGGTCCCCGCCTACGCGGGGACGCAATGTTACGCTTGGGGCGCGTTACAAACTCTGCCCATCATCCACCGAAATAAACGTCCCCGTCACCTGCCTTGACGCATCCGACGCAAAGAACAGCATCATATCGTCCAGTGCCGAAATCTCGGTCAGCCGCTTCCTCGGCCACGCGGCGATCTGCGCCTTGCCGCCTTCGGTATCGAACCAATCGCCGTCAATCTCGGTGCGGATATAGCCCGGCTGGATCACGTTGACGTTGATCCCCAGCCGCGCCCATTCGCGCGCAAACTGCCGCCCCAGATGCTGCACCGCCAGCTTCGTGGCGGCATAGGCACTATCACCCTGTGCGGTCAATTGCGCGGTGATCGAGCCAGTGAGGATCACACGCCCCTTCTCCGATTGCTTCGATCCCGCCGCAATCATCCGTCGCGCACCCTCGCGCGCGGTGAGGTACACCCCGTTGAAATTGGTATCGACCACACGCCGCATGGCATCCGCTGGCAGATCGACCGAGCGCCCAGCCTCCACGATCCCTGCATTGGCCACCACCACATTGGGCACGCCCAGCCCGGCCTCAGCAGCATCATATGCAGCAATGATAGAAGCCTCGTCGGTCACATCCAGCGCCACGGCCTGTGCCTTGCCGCCTGCGCCGTTGATCTCGTCCGCCAGCGTGGCCACCCGGTCAACCCGCCGCGCCCCGACCACCACAGCCGCGCCTGCCGCCGCATAGAGCCGCGCAAAATGCGCGCCCAGCCCGGACGACGCGCCGGTGATCAGCGCAACACGGCCTTCAAGCGAATAGCGTGGACTGTCCATCAACCTCTCCATTTCCGGCGAGAGGATTTAACCGAATGCTTAAATCGCGCAAGCTCTGACTTGCGGCAGGAAACCGGCTATTTTAGCCCCGCTTCAACCCTGCCCGGCTTTGCCGCAAAGCCTTGCATCCCCAACCACCATTGCAGCGCAATAACGCCGCCTTTGGCTGGTTGCAGGAACGCGCCAAGCAGCCCGACAGCCATCACCGCCACAATCAGCATCATCGCCCACGCCGGAACGGCAGGGCTGAGGCCAAGTTCGATGATGACCGGCGCCATGATGTGCCCCGTCAGCAGGATGGCGATATAGGGCGGGAAATCGTCGGCCGCGTGCAGCGTCCAGTTCTGGCCGCACAGGCGGCACCGCTCCACCGGCTTGAGGAACGCGGCAAACAGGTGCGTCCCGCCACAGCGCGGACACTTGCCCTTCACCCCCCGCCACAGCGCACCACCCAATCCTTGCGGAAGGCTGGTGCGATCAATCGGCAGGGCAGCGTCTGGCATGTTACTTCGCGAACGGGTTCTTGGGGCTGCGCAACGTCATGCGGATCGGCACGGCGTCAAAGCCCAGTTCGCGGCGGATGCTGTTGATCAGATAGCGCCGATAGCTTTCGGGCAACTGATCCAGCCGCGTGCCGAACAGGATGAAGCCCGGAGGGCGCGTTTTGGCCTGCGTGATATAGCGCAGCTTGATGCGGCGGCCACCCGGCGCGGGCGGCGGATTGGCGGCCAGTGCATCATCGAACCAGCGATTGAGCGCGGCGGTGGCCACGCGCTTTGACCATGCGGCGCGGATTTCAAAGGCGGCGCTGAGCATTTCGTCCAGCCCCTTGCCGGTGCGGCCCGAAATCGCCAGCAACGGCACGCCACGCACTTGCGCAAGGCCATCTTCCAGCGCGGCACGAATGCCCTGAAACAGGCCCGAAGGATCTTCGGCAATGTCCCACTTGTTGATCGCGATCATCAGCGCGCGACCTTCTTCCAGCACCATCGAGGCGATCTTGAGGTCCTGATGCTCCAGCCCGCGCGTGGCATCGAGCATCAGCACGACAACTTCGGCAAAGTCGATGGCGTGGCGCGCATCGGCAACCGACATGCGTTCCAGCTTGTCGACCACGTTGGCCTTCTTGCGCATCCCTGCCGTGTCGATCAGGCGCACCGGGCGATAGCCTTCGCGCTTGGGATCGAACCACTGCCAGTCAATCGCAATCGAATCGCGCGTGATGCCCGCCTCCGGCCCGGTCAGCAGGCGATCTTCGCCCAGCAGCCGGTTGATCAGCGTGGACTTGCCCGCATTCGGGCGGCCAACGATGGCAAGTTTCAGGACCGATTCGGGATCGAACTCCTCCTCGTCATCAATCGAAAGCGCATCGTCCTCGTCCTCTTCGGACTGCTTGGCCTCGATATGCGGGCGCAGCGCTTCGAACAGATCGGCCAAGCCCTGCCCGTGTTCGGCAGAGAACGCGATGGGTTCACCAAAGCCGAGCGAGAAGGCATCGAAAATGCCCGGATCGCCCTGACGGCCTTCAGCCTTGTTCGCCATCAGCACGATGGGCACACGGTTCTGGCGCAGATAGCGGGCGATTTCCTCGTCCAGCGGGGTGACGCCTGCACGCGCATCGATAACAAATAGCGCCACATCGGCGCCAACCAGCGATGCTTCGGTCTGCTTGCGCATCCGTCCGGGCAGCGTCGAGGGGTCTTCGTCTTCCCAACCGGCGGTGTCGACGATAGTGAAATCGAGGCCCAGCAGCGTGGCATCGCCAAAGCGGCGGTCACGCGTAACGCCGGGCTGATCGTCCACCAGTGCGAGCTTCTTGCCCACAAGGCGGTTGAAAATGGTGGACTTCCCGACATTCGGGCGTCCGATAATGATAACTTGAGGGCGCATAGGCCTCCCGTGGCTGTTCCCGCGCGTGAACGCA
>NZ_NCII01000041.1 GCF_002256775.1 Novosphingobium sp. 17-62-19
ATTGATCAGCGGATCAAGATCAAAGGCTCCGACCTCGCCGGAACCATCTGCCAGCACCCGATGGCCAACCTCTTCCGTCGCCCCGTGCTTGACACGGGGCTTGGCTCTTCTTCCAGCGCCGCGTCCGAAGGGGAAAGCCCAGCCCCGGATCAAGTCCGGGGCGACGGTGGTGTTGATGTGAACTCGCCGCTGGCGGAGTTCTTCCTGCGCCCGCGTCCGATGCTGCCCGGCGATTTTGTCACCACCGACAGCGGCACCGGGCTTGTCCACATGGCGCCCGATCATGGCGAGGACGACTTTGCGCTGTGCAAGGCGCACGGGATCGAGCCGGTCTTCGCGGTTCAGGGCGATGGCAAGTATCGTGAGGACTGGGCCTGGCTCGGCGGGCAGGGCTCGGTCATCAATCCCAAGTTCAACGCGCCCGATGGCCCGATCTGTTCGGACCTGCGCGAGGCGGGCGGGTTGCTGGCGGCGAGTGCCGACTACAAGCATTCCTACCCGCATTCGTGGCGTTCGAAGGCCAAGGTGATCTATCGCTGCACGCCGCAGTGGTTCGTGCCGATGGATCGTGCGATTGCCCCCTCCGTCGGCTTCGCCGCCACCTCCCCCAGAGGGGTAGGATCAGAGGGTGGCGATTCTCCCCCATTGGGGGAGGTGGCAGCCGGAACGGCTGACGGAGGGGGTACCCTGCGCGACATCGCCATCAAGGCCATCGCCGACACCCGCTTCGTACCCGAAAAAGGCCGCAATCGCATCGGTGCGATGGTCGAAGGCCGCCCCGACTGGGTGCTTTCCCGCCAGCGCGCGTGGGGTGTGCCGATCACGCTGTTCGTGGATCGCAAGACGGGCCAGTATCTGAACGATCCGGAAGTCAACGCGCGCATCGTCGCTGCCGTCATGGCGGGCGGCGTGGATGCGTGGGACGAGGAGCACGCGCAGGAGTATCTGGGCGATAGATACAAGCTCGAGGATTACGAGCGCGTCACCGACATTCTCGACGTGTGGTTCGATTCCGGCTCCACCCATGCCTTCGTGCTCGAATCGGGGCGCTGGCCGGACCTGCAGTGGCCGGCGAACCTCTATCTCGAAGGGTCGGACCAGCATCGCGGCTGGTTCCAGTCCTCTCTGCTGGAAAGCTGCGCCACGCGCGGGCGGGCGCCATATGATGCGGTGCTGACGCACGGGTTCACGATGGACCAGAAGGGCATGAAAATGTCCAAGTCGCTCGGCAACACGATCAGCCCGATTGATCTGATGCGCGATTACGGCGCGGACATCCTGCGGCTCTGGGCGCTCTCGGTCGATTTCACCGAGGATCACCGCATCGGCAAGGAAATCCTTCAGGGCGTTGCCGACCAGTACCGGAAATTGCGCAACACCTATCGCTACCTGCTGGGCGCGCTGGAAGGCTTCAGCGAGGATGAGCGGCTTTCGGTGGCGGAAATGCCGGAGCTTGAGCAGTATATGCTGGGCCTGCTGGGCAAGCTGGACGCCACGCTGCGGCAGGCGGTCGATGATTTCGACTACAACACCTATGTCCGCGCGCTGACCGACTTCTGCAACGAGGACCTTTCAGCCTTCTTCTTCGATATCCGCAAGGACAGCCTCTATTGCGATGCGCCGACTGATCTGAAGCGCCGCGCCTATCGCACCGTGCTCGACACGCTGTTCCATGCGCTCGTCCGCTATGGCGCGCCGGTGCTGGTGTTCACGGCGGAGGAGGTTTGGACCTCGCGTTATCCGGGTGCTGACAGCGTGCATCTGCTGGAATGGCCGGAAGTACCCGCTGTCACGGTGGACGAAGCCCGCTGGAACGAATTGCGCGCCCTGCGCCAGACCGTGAACGAAGCCATTGAACCGCTGCGCCGTGAAAAGGTGCTGGGTTCGGGCCTCGAAGCCGTCGTCACCGTGCCCGAAACCGCACCTGACGCCGATCTGGCAGAGCTGTTCATCACCGCGACAGTAAAGCGCGGGCAGGGCAGTGACGTGACCGTCGAACGCTCAACCGACCACAAATGCGGCCGTTGCTGGCGCCTGCTTCCCGAAGTGACGGAAGACGGCGAACTGTGCGCGCGTTGCGACGATGTCGTGGCGGCAATCGATGCGGAAGCTGCGGCCTGATGCTCACCCGCACGCGTATCGAAGGCCTTGGCCTTGCGCTGCTGGTGGCAGCGCTGGACCGCGTGGTGAAAGCCGTAATGGTCGGGCCGCTGGCTTTGCGTGAGCGTGGGCTGATCGAACTGCTGCCATTCTTCGATCTGCGCTATGCCGAGAATTACGGCGTGTCCTTCGGCATGTTCACCGCCGATACGGTGGAAATGCGCTGGGGCCTGATCGGCATGACCGCGCTGATCGCCACCGGGGTGCTGGTGTGGATGCTGCGCGAAACGGTGCGCGGCGACATTCTGGGGCTGGGACTGGTGCTGGGCGGTGCGGTCGGCAATATCTATGACCGGCTGACCTTTGGTTATGTGATCGACTATGCCGATTTGAACATCGGCGAATGGCGTCCGTTCCAGATATTCAATCTTGCCGACGTGGCGATCACGTTCGGTGTCCTGATACTGCTTGCCCGCTCGTTCAAATCGCGCGAAAAGCCTGATGAGAACGGCGACAATTCCGCCACGGAGAATGCATGATGCGTAAAGCTGCCGCCCTTGCCCTTGTCGTCTCGGCGGCGACTCTTCTGTCGGCCTGCGGTGGCGGCGGTTCGCTGTTCAACCGCGATCGGCCCGATGAAATGGCCGTGACTCGCGCCGCGCCGCTGATCGTTCCGCCCGATTTCGCGCTGGTTCCGCCCAGCCCCGGCGCGCCACGCCCGCAGGATTCGGAAACCGGCAAGCAGACGCTCGAAACGCTGTTCGGCGGCCCCTCGGCGCGTTCGAGCGTGGAGACTGACACGATCAACCGCTCTGGCACTGCTGCCGCCTCGATCCGCTCCACCGTGGGCGATCCGGGCACGCAGACGGTGGCCAAGGGGCAGGTCGTGCGCGATATCCTGTCCGCGCCGGAAGGTGATGGGCAGGCCGCAACGGCTTCGATTCCGGGCTGATCCAGCCGCTATTGGTTCACGGAAAAGCCCCGCTTTGGCGGGGCTTTTTGCGTTATACCTGCCAGTCTATAGTTCCCCGCCCGTGGCTTTCCAGAAAGGCATTGGCCTGGCTGAAATGCTTGCAACCAAAGAAGCCGCTGTAAGCCGATAGCGGGCTGGGATGCGGCGCTTTCAACACCAGATGCGGGCCATCGGCAAGGCCGGGCACCCGCGCGGCCTTTTTCTGCGCATGACTTCCCCAGAGCATGAACACGGTCGGCTCGGCGCGCGCAGCAACGGCGGCCACGGCGGCATCGGTGAACTGCTCCCAACCCCGGTTCTGGTGCGATCCGGCATTGGCGGCTTCCACCGTCAACGCATTGTTGAGCAGGAGCACGCCCTGTTCGGCCCAGCGGGTCAGGTTGCCGTGGGCGGCACGCGGCAGGCCAATATCGCTTTCCAGTTCCTTGTAGATGTTGACGAGGCTTGGCGGCACCTTCACCCCGTTCTGGACGGAAAAGGCAAGGCCGTGGGCTTGTCCGGGGCCATGGTAGGGGTCTTGCCCCAGGATCACCACGCGCACTGCATCCAGTGGTGTGGTCTCCAGGGCCGCCAGCCGCGTGCCGCGCGGTGGATAGATCACTTTACCAGCGCGCTCCTCTGCCTGCAGAAAGCCACCCAGTGCGCGCAGAGGTGGCGATTGCAGCACGGGTTCAAGCGCCGGGCGCCAGCTTTCGGGCAGTGAAGTGTCAGTCATGGTTTCGCAAGGTTAGCCGCTTAGGACGCCCACTCGCAAGCAGGGTTCCGGTTTTCCGGCACGCTTGCTAACAGCGTCGTGCTGTACGGAGTGTTCGAATGAAGATCGCAATGGTGGGCTCGGGCTATGTCGGGCTTGTTTCGGGGGCTTGCTTTGCCGATTTCGGGCATGATGTGGTCTGCATCGACAAGGACGAAAGCAAGATTGCCCGCCTGCTCGATGGCGTGATGCCGATCTATGAGCCGGGGCTGGCCGAACTGGTGGCCGCAAACGTGAAGGCAGGGCGGCTCTCGTTCTCGACCGACCTTGCCAGCGCTATTCAAGACGCGCAGGCGGTGTTCATCGCGGTGGGTACGCCCTCGCGACGGGGCGATGGCCATGCGGATCTCAGCTATGTCCGCGCTGTGGCGCAGGAATTGGCAACCAATATCAAGACACCGACCGTGGTCGTCACCAAGTCTACCGTGCCAGTGGGGACGGGTGACGAAGTGGAGCGGATCATCCGCGAGAGCGGCACACAAGTGCAGTTCGCGGTCGTCTCAAACCCCGAATTCCTTCGCGAAGGTGCGGCTATTGGCGATTTCAAACGGCCTGATCGTATCGTGATCGGTGCCGAGGAAGACTGGGCGCGGGGCGTAATGAAGGAAGTCTATCGCCCGCTGTTCCTCAACCGTGCGCCGATCCTGTTCACCTCGCGCCGCAGCAGCGAATTGATCAAGTACGCCGCCAATGCTTTCCTCGCCACCAAGATCACGTTTATCAACGAGATGGCGGACTTGTGCGAAAAGGTCGGCGGCGATGTGCAGGACGTGGCGCGCGGCATCGGGCTTGATGGCCGCATTGGCGGCAAGTTCCTTCACGCTGGGCCGGGTTATGGCGGATCGTGCTTCCCCAAGGACACACTGGCGCTGCTCAAGACTGCCGAGGACTTTGGCAGCCCGGTGCGGTTGGTGGAGGCTGTGGTCAAGGTCAACGACAGCCGCAAACGCGCGATGGGCCGCAAAGTGATCGAGGCACTGGGCGGCGATGCACGCGGCAAACGCGTGGCGCTGCTCGGCCTGACGTTCAAGCCCAACACCGACGACATGCGCGATGCGCCATCAATTGCCATTGTGCAGACACTGCTTGATGGCGGGGCCGAAGTGGTCGCCTATGATCCCGAAGGAATGGACGCTGCCGCAGCGATGATGCCCGGAATCCGCATGGTCGGAAACACGTATGAAGCCGTCGACGGGGCCGATGCCGTGGCCTTGGTGACGGAATGGGATGCTTTCCGCGCGCTCGATTTCAACAAGCTCAAGAGCCTTATGAACGCGCCGGTGATGGTCGATCTGCGCAATGTCTACGATCCAGCCGAAGTGCGCGCCGCTGGCTTTGCCTACAGCAGCGTGGGAAGGGTGTGAGCTGGTTGCAGGCAGTTGCGCTTGCAGCCACCGGCCTGACCGCCTAAGCGACAAGGATGGCCGTACATTTTCATGAAGAAGATCTGCCCGAAGGCGTGCTTGCGCCCGGGCCGGTTGCTGTAGACACCGAAACGATGGGGCTGATCACCCCGCGAGATCGTCTGTGTCTGGTGCAGATTTCCGATGGCAGAGGGGACGAGCATCTCGTCCGCTTTTCGCCCGGAAGCCCGTATGCCGCACCGAACCTCAAAGCGGTGCTGGCTGATCCTGAGCGGGTGAAGCTCTATCACTTTGCGCGGTTCGATTTGGCTGCGATCGAGCACTATCTTGGCGTGGTTGCAGCACCAGTGTTCTGCACCAAGATCGCATCGAAGCTGGTGCGCACTTATACAGATCGACACGGGCTGAAGGATCTGGTGCGCGAATTGCTGGGCAAGGAAATCTCCAAGCAGCAGCAGTCCAGCGACTGGGGCGGGCCGGTGCTTTCGGATGCGCAGCAGGAATATGCCGCTTCGGACGTGCGGTATCTTCACGCCATGCACACAATTCTTATCGAGCGGCTGGAACGCGAACGGCGCACCGCGATGGCGCAGGCCTGTTTCGATTTCCTGCCAGTGCGCGCGCGCCTCGACCTTGCCGGTTGGGCCGAGCAAGATATTTTCAGCCACGCTTAAGGTTGGCAGAGGCAAGGCTTAGCCGATGACTGTGCAGGCTGACGTAATCCGAACACGGCGACGCGGCTTTGCAGCGCCTGGCGGGTTTCATGACCGTCTGGTGCAGTTTCTCGCCCGCGCGTTGCCTGCGGCGGTTGGCGCGCTGCTGGCGGTTATGATCATTGCCCCGATCTCTCCGCGCGGCGAGATCAGCTTTCTGCTCGACAGGCGAAAGGTGGCGGTGCTTGAGGACCGGATGAAGGTTTCCAGCGCAATGTATCGTGGGCTGGACGATGAAGGGCGCAACTTCTCGATAACGGCGGGGTCGGCGGTGCAGCGCACGAAGGCCCGGCAACTCATCGAACTGGACCAGTTGACCGCCCGTATCTTGCTGGATGATGGCCCCGCGCAACTGACGGCGGGCAATGGTGACTACGACTTCGGCAATGAGATCGTCGATATCATAGGGCCGATAAACTTCCAGACGTCGGACGGCTATCGCATGACCGCGACGAATGTTGACATCGATCTGGGCTCGAAGCGGCTCAAAAGCCGCGGCCCGGTGGAGGGGCGCATTCCTGCCGGCACTTTCTCGGCCGACAGGATCAGCGCCGATCTTTCGGACCGCACGGTAACCCTTGACGGAAATGCCCGCCTGCGCATGGTGCCGGGCCAGATGAAGATGCCCCAATGACAAAGGCAGCCAAGCGCATGACCATGTTCGAAACGATCCGTGCCGCCCGCCCGCTGCGGTGGGGTACGCTTGGCTTTGCCGCATCGGCTGCGTTGATCGCCGGGGGGCAGCATCTTTCGGCGCAAGGCATTGCCAACCATAATAGCAAGGCGCCGGTGAACTACGCCGCTGATCGCATCGAGGTGCAGGACAAGGCCAAGCGCGTGGTGCTTTCCGGCAATGTCGATATCAACCAGTCGGACCTTCGGCTGCAGGCGGCGCGGACGACCGTAGCCTATACCGACGCTGGTGATATCAAGATCGACCGCATCGATGCCACCGGCGGGGTGCAGGTCAATCGCGGATCCGAACAGGCGCGTGGGGATGTGGCGGTCTATGATTTCAACCGCAATGTCATCACGATGACCGGCAACGTCGCGCTTCGCCGTGGCACCGATACGCTGAATGGCGGTCGGCTGGTTATCGACCTCGATTCGGGACTTTCCAGTGTTGATGGCAAGTCCGGCGGGGCAGGCGGAAATGGCCGTGTATCGGGCACATTCAAGGTCCGCGACCGGGACTGAACTGCGCAGCGTTCAGTCTTTCCTGCGGCATTTGTCCAGCAATGGCGCGTCGCCAGCGAAGCCTTTTTCAAGGTAGAGTCTTTTTAAGACCGTTGCGGTTTGACAATCGATCACTGCGCCGCGCCTAAATCCGGCATTTACAGTGGTCGCCATATTCGGGCTGAATCCAGATACGGCGGCTCGCATGAATGCTTTGGTCCAATAGCCGCCAGTGACAAGCGAATCAGCCATCGCCTGACGGCCCGCTTGCGTTGACACCAGATTATCCGTCATGCCCTTGAGCGGGGTTTGGTCGTCCTGCAAACCATAAAGCGCGGCCAGCCGACGCGCCGCTTCGGTGTGATCACCCGCTGTCAGGGCTATGTCATACATCGCGCGCTGAGCTATCGGATCGCGCCAGCCGCGCAGTGCGGCGCGCTGGATGGCCAAGCCGCTGCCCTTACGATCTCCATTGCGTTCGAGTGCCACGGCAAGGAACGTGAAGCTTTCGGACGGAACAGGGCTGCGTTCGACCAATCGGCGCGCTTCGGCTAGCGCTGCGGGAGGGGGGGCTGAGCGTACGCTGGTGACGGTTATCTGCCACTGCGCAAATGAACGAAACGGCGGCGGCACTAGTGGCGCAAGAAATGGCTGGCGCCTGACTGACCGATCAATTTGCGCACCAACTGCGCACAGCGCGAACACCACCATTAGGCAGGCCCAAAGGTTGCGGATCATGCGGTTGCCCCTTCATTGTGCGCTGGCGTTTGGGCAAACCGGACCGGCGGTGCGAGCAGGATCACAGCAAATGCAGCCATGCAAAGCATTGTCTGGTTACGCAGCGGAAAATCGAGCAGCGATTGCAAGGCTGATGCTAGAAGAATGCCGCCGCCTGCCAGCGCCTGCCAGCGCCGGCGCTCGTCCTGCATTGCGGCCCATCCTGCGCTGAGGGCCCAGATGCACCAAGCAGCGAGTAGTATCAAACCAAAGGGGCCAGCTTCAATGGCCAGTTCTAGGATTTCGTTATGCGCCCTGCCTGCGCGACGGATGCTGATATGTTCAAGCGATTCATCGACTTGGTAGACCTCGTCAAAATTGCCCATTCCGGCACCAGCCGGCCAGAATCGTTCGGCCGAGTAGCGCGCGTTCTCCCAGATTTCAGGGCGACGCTGCGTATCTTCCTCAAAGCGGGCAATGACTGTGTCCAGTCTTGATCCGGGAATGGCAGCGACACTCGCAAGGCCCAGCGCGGCGGCTGCGGCCAAAATTATGCCGACGCGACCCATCCGTCCAAACGAAAGGTCCTGCTCTTGGCCAGGGCGTTTGGCTTGTGATCGCTGAGAAAACGTTCGCAGAAGAGCCAATGAAAAGGGGAGCGAAAGCAAGGTGATGCCCGTGCGCGACTGGGTCAGCACGACAGCAACGACCATGAGAACGCCACTGAGAAATTGAACTGTCCACCGTGGCGAGAGTAAACGTTGCGGCGGGAAGCAACATACAAGCAATAGCAGGCAGGACACTAAAAATACCGCTACGGAATTGCGGTTGGCAAAGAAGCCGAATAGCACACCTGGCAGCGGATTTTCCGGATAGAGCAAACCAACCTGATTGGTGCCCATTACTTGAAACGCACCTAGCAGCACGCTGGCGACACCTAACGCGACGTAAGCGACTGCGATGCGCTGTCTGGCGTCTTCTGACAGGAATACACCAGCAGCGACAATGGTTACTGGAACAACTAGGCCTATCAATGCGACGAGCGTCCGCGCAGAGTTGACAGTGACGGCACGCCAGCCTGGCGCGCCAAACATATTGACCGCTTCGCTCACCAGTTCGCGCCCTGGCAACGTAGTCCAGACTGCTGGAGGCAAGGGGACGAGTTGTATCGCAGGAAGGGCGATGGTGGCGATGACAAGTGCGACCAATCCCTTCGGGGCCTTGGTGACGAAGCCCCATATCACGTCACCGTTAAAGGCGAGGACCGCAAATGCGATGAGTTGCACAACTAGGTTTGATAGCCCGTAGGCAACACCTCCGCCGCCTAACAGACATGCGGCCACGACGATCGTCAAAAGCAGGTTGGGGAGATTTTTAAGCATATTCGCGTGATTGAGCGGTGGACGCACCAACGTCAAGCTGGATGCTTACGAAGTGCGGTAGACGCACCAGCAAGCGCCGCAGCATCAGGCAAGAAAAAACCCGACCGCCTTACAGCGACCGGGTCTTTTGAAACGCTTAACTGATCAAATCAACCAGCGCCGTTCGTTCCGTTGTCAACAGCCTGCGAAACACCATAGGCAGCTGCGCCAACTGCGATCACAACAAAGATCCACAGGAACGGCAGGAGGTTGTTGTCAGCGTCAACCGACGTAGTAGCGCGGCTGGCCGTATAGCTGGCAGCCGGATAGACCGACGAGCTGCTGGCACGGGTGCCGGCTTCAGCAACAACCGGTGCGGCCATCAGGGCCGTGGCGGCGAGCGCCGAGGCAATGCGTGCAATCTTCATGCTCAAATCTCCTAAGCAGTATCGCTTCCGTGTACCGCCCTCTCGCTCGCCCGAATACCGCAATGCAAAATGATTCGCAACAAAAACTACGTGTTAACCCTGATTTGAATTCCAAAACGGGTTTATGCGGTCGCGCCAAGCAAGAGACTTTTGGCCACATTGGCCAGCAAAAGGCTCATAATTTTCGTATGTTGCACGGATATGACCATTTTTGCCGAACAGTCAGGTTGTGCCAATTTGGATTTTGCGCTGCAACTTAAATGGCCCTTTTGAGGGTAGATATTGCCGGATAGCAGGGCCACCCAGATGCAGAAACTGCGGTGGGCATATCGAGTTCAGCTTTTGCGAAGCCAGCGTAAAGTTTCAACTTCGCGCAGGACACCTTCGGGATCTTTGGTGGCGCGACGGGCTGAAAAATAGGCCGTGCCGCGCTGGACGAGCCAAAATGGGTACGCGATCCAGCGCAATGGGTTATCGCCCTTGACTCGCATAAGTCCGGCCAGTTTCAGCGGGGCAGGGGTCAACGCAGCCTTGATTGCGGCCGTCCAACCGGGAGTCTGCCCTTTTCGCATCGAAATCCCGCGCAGCATCGAGGCATGTTCGGCCAAGCTTTCATCGCGCAAAAGGGCGGCGGTGCAAACCGGCAGATGTTCCAGCGTCTGATCAGGCACTTCGCGAAGGTGTTCTGGCACCCAAACTGCCCCGTAGGTCATTGCGATGCTTGCGATTAGGTTTCGTGGACAAAGCTTGACTGGGGACTCGGACCTTGATTCAAGGCTGGCTTTTGGAGGCGGCCTTGGGCGAACGGATCGGCGTTACGGACGAAGAGTGGGAAGTGATCGGGGCGCTGCTGCCGCCTGAACGGGGGCGAGGCTGCCGCCCGGCACAGGATAACCGTCCCTATTTTGAAGGCATGATGTGGATCGCGCGAACCGGCGCGCAGTGGCGACACCTGCCGGACGAGTATGGCAAGTGGAACAGCGTCTTCCGGCGCTATCGACGATGGGTCACGACGGGCGTGTTCGATGCCATGCTCGAGACGCTGGCCGAGCTGGCAGGGCGCGATACCGCCGCCGACATGATCGATAGCACTGTGGTCCGGGCACATCATTGTGCCGTCGGCATAAAAAGGGGACTCAACAAACCGAGGCGCTTGGTCGATCGCGCGGCGGCTTCACCACCAAGCTCCACGCCAGGTGCGATGCCAGAGGTCTCCCGCTCGGCTTCGTGCTGACACCGGGACAGGCGCACGATGTGCAGGGCTTCGCTCCGCTGTTCCGCATGATAACCGATCGGATCGAGGCCTTCCTGGCTGATCGGGGATACGATGCCGATGCGATCCGCGAGGAAATCGAGGCCGCAGGCGCCGAGGCGGTGATCCCGGCCAAGGTCAACCGGCGCGACCCCGTCCCGCACGACCGCGCCAAATACAAATGGCGCAACCTGATCGAGCGCCTGTTCAACAAACTCAAGAACTGGCGGCGCGTTGCGACCCGATACGACAAAACCAAGGAATCCTACCTTGGCTTCGTCGCGCTCGCCTCAGTCAAACTCTGGATACCCTTTGTCCACGAAACCTAGTTGCAGGGCGCGTTCCAGCCCCATTTCCTTGGCCTGTGCAATCAAAAGCGGCCAGTCGATCGCGCCGCTTTGCGCGGCAAAGTGGAGATCGGCCAGCGTGATCGGGCCATTTTCGAACATGTGGTGCAGTGTGGCGTGCTCTACCAGATGGAGAAAGTTTGCGTGCATCGATGGCACGCGTACACGATTGCCAGATATTTCGAGCGTTTCGGCCTGTTCGAACACCATTTGCACCAGCTTTGGTTCACCAGCCCAATCGCGAGCGTTCAACCGGTGATGGATCTCGATGCTGATACCGTGCTTCGTGTCGAGCAATTCCGGCAGCTGGTGCCCGAAATCCAAGCCATAGTATTCTGCCCATGGAGCAAGTTCATAACGACCGCAGGCGATCATCAGCCGTTGGGCTTGCTCTGCCTTGTCCGCGGGAACCAGTAGGTCAAGATCACGCAACGGGCGCAGTCGTGCATCAGGATAGTCCTGATAGGCCAAACGGACGCCTTTAAGGGCGATGGTGGGAATATCATGGGATTTCAGGAACGAAACGGCGTCGGTCAATGCGATCATGTGCCCAAAGGCGGACATCGTCAGCCGCCGACGTTCATCCACCATGGCATCACGGCACTCTTCGGGCATAAGCGCGAAGCTGTCTGCCCGTTGCAGGGCGCGGTCAAGCAGTGCCGCGACCCGCTTGGGAATGGCCTGTTCCACCAGATCATACCAGTGGTCTTCGTCAAGAGCGGCAAAGTCTGCCGCGTGATCGCTCTCCGGCGCGGCGCACAGGCGCAACAGCAATTTTGCCGAAGGTGTGATCGACACAGAAATTGAGGCAGGGGCGCGGGCCGAAGCAGCGTTGGTGGACACGGCTGTCCGGGCAAGGTGATCTTTCAACTCGGTTGCTTCACGGCTCACGGACATGGCTTTCAGAAGCCACGACTCTATGGGTTTTGTGCCGTTGCGTAAAGGTCGGTCGACCTGCAATGCCATAGGTAAGGTTGCGAGGGCTATTGGCTGCGTTCCTTGCTGATACCGTCGGCCTTGATAGTACCGCCGGAGATTCGCACGATACGGTCTGCGATATCCTCAAGCGCACCGCCGTGGGCGATGACGAGCACGGTGCAACGCTCACGCAGGGCGAGGACCGTGTTGGCGATTGCTGCGTCGTTTTCCCGATCGAGCGCGTTGGCGGCTTCATCAAGGATCAGCAGTTCCGGCGCACGCAGCATGGCGCGGGCGAGGATCAGGCGTTGGCGTTCTCCGCCAGAGAACTGGTGGCCGTGCTCGCCCACTTTGGTGTCCAGCCCGTGCGGCAATTGCAGAACGAATCCAGCTGCGGCTTCTGCCAGTGCAGCGTGCAGGGCTTGATCATCTGCGGTGGGATCAGCCCACAGCAGGTTGTCGCGCACCGTGCCGCTGAACAGGATCGGCACTTGCTGAACGTAAGTGACGCGTGACCGCCATGCGCGCCGCAGGGTAAGCTCAAGAGGCTGGTCATCAAGCAGAAGTTGGCCTGAATCCGGTGTTAGAAGGCCACCGATGACATCGGCCAACGTGCTCTTGCCTGCGCCTGACGGACCGGTTAGCGCGGTGATTGTGTGAACGGGCAAAACGATACTTACGCGATCCAGCGCGGGCCGGGCGCGACCTTCGAACTGCACCGTCACATCGCGCAATGCGATTGAGCGGGACACAGGGGGCAGTGCTATCGTGCCGGAAAGTTCCGGTTCGCGAGCGGCTTCGGCGCTGGCGATCATGGTGGTGGCGGCTTCCACGGCGGGGCGGGTATAGGCGATGTCCTGAAGGCAGCCTTGCAGTGTGAGCAAAAGGGGCAGGCCGCGCGCGAACAGCGCGATCATTGGCAGCATCCCCATGACATCAAGCTGCCAGTATTCGAGTGCTATCCACACGATAAGCGCAAGGAATGCCGCGTTGCCGACCTGCATTGCCAACTGGCCGAGCTCGTTGTCACGCAGAAAGCGGCGTTCGGCCTGGTGCAGGGACATGAGTTCGCGTCGCAGGCGGTCTTCGGTGCGCCGTTCCGCGCCAAAGCTCTTGATGATGCGCAGGGCAGACAAGCCTTCGGTGAGTTCTGCGTGGATGCGATCATAGACTCCGTCCAGTGCGACGCCGAGACGATGCGCCCGGCGGCGCATTCCCCGATAGGCAAGGATAACCAGCGCCCCGCCAACCAGCGCACCTGCCGTGAGCCGGGGCGAGATGGCCAGCGATGCAGCGCCAACCCCGGCCAGCGTGATGATCGTGACCCCGGCGGTCAGCAAGCGCTCTATGCCGTGGCCGACTCGATCAATTGTGGTGAGGAGCAGATTGGCGTTGCCTGCCTGCCGCATACCGGAAAGTACACGCCAATCGCAGTGGAGCAGGGCACGCCACGCGCGCAGCCGCAATCCGTCGATCAGATCGCGCTGCACACGCAGACCGACCAGCGTTCGGGCGAGATTCAATGCACCTCGCATTGCGATCAAGGTGACAAACAGCGCCAGCATTCGGCCCAGCGCTTCCCGGCCGCCCAGCCACACCGCTATCTCGCCAAGCAGGCCGGGAGCAGATGCGCCGCCAGTCATCACCGCAAGAATGGGCACCAGCAGGATCAGGCCAATGCTTTCCGTCGCCGCTGAAGCCAGCGACAGCACCAGCAGAAGCGCGGCGCGGCGCTTGTCGATCTGGCTGGCAACGATCTGGAAGGCGGTGTTCAGCGGCTGGTTCCGGCTATGGAAGGGGAAGGGTTCTGGGTGGGATAACAGGTCAGGTGTGCGGTGGTTGATCGCCGAACCTGGCGAAATCGGCAATATCCCCTCCGGTCACGATGACATCTCCAGCCGACAGCCATGCGTGGGCAAGCAGGATACTGTCTTGCCCCTGCTGCGCCTCCCGCTTCATGCCGATGCTGATGCGTGAAGGAATGCCCCTCGCGGCAAGCCAGCGGCGCCCGGCAAGGCATTGCACAAGGCAATCAGAGCGCCATGGCACGCGCGGCGCGGCGATGGCAATGGCCTTGGCCACCCGGCTGATATGCTGACACTGCCGGTCATCGGGAACGAAGCCGGATGGCGATTGTCCAAAGTCAGGAATGCCAAGCTGGCGCACTGTCTTGCGGGATAGCAGAATGCGAGCGTGGGCGAGTTCTGCGGTGGCACGCACGATATCGAGCGCACGCGCAGGGCCGGCTGCCACCAGAACCGGCAATTCACGCAGCACGCGGGCGGGCGGAACTTTGACCTGAGCCGGGCGCTCCAGCCTCGGCTTTGTGGCGTCTTCGGGCGCGGGGTCTGGCATCGGTGAAAGCTGGTCCGGTCGCATGATCCGTGACGATCGCGGATACATCGGCCTTGCTAATGGTCCAGAGGTGGTGAATCAATCCCCGCGCCTGTGGAGGGCATTTTGGGCTATGGGGTCCGTTCCCGTTTCGGAGTGTGCAATTGAGCGGATTTGCAGCGATCGTTCGTTTTGACGGGCGGCCGGTAGATGAAGCGGCGATCCGGCGGATGACTGCGGCGATGGATTTCCGCGCGCACGATGGCATTCATCATCACATCGGTGAAGCGGTGGCGCTGGGCCATTGCGCGTTCCACACCACGCCTGGTTCTGCCGAAGCGCCGCAGCCCTGGTTGAGCGCGGATGGGCAGCAAGGCATTGTGATGGATGGATGGCTTGCCAATCCAGAGGAGTTGCGCGCGGAACTTGAAGCGCGGCGGGCAAGCCTGCGCAATCATTCCGATAGTGAGTTGATCCTTCACGCCTACGACCAGTGGGGCGATGATTGCGTCAACCACCTGGAGGGCGAATATGCGCTGGTGATCTGGGACGGGCACCGCCGCCGCGTGCTGTGCGTGCGCGATCACATCGGCATGAGGCCGCTGCATTGGCATTGGGATGGCGTGCGGTTGCTCGTGGCGAGCGATGTGGCAGGTGTGTTGGGCGCGGAGGATTTCCCGCAGCGCGAGAACGCCTATCGGATGGCAGAGAACCTGACGAGCGAGTTCTATTCGCGAGACGAAACGGTATGGGCCGGGATCATGCGACTGCCACTTGCGTCGGTCTTGCTGGTCGACGCGTCGGGACCGAAAGAGCGCGAATACTGGACGCTGCCGCTGGATCTGAAGATCCGCTACAAGCGCGATGAGGACTACTACGAACACTATCGCGAACTGCTGATGGACTGCGTGCGCCGGGCATCACGCTCGCAAGTGCCGATCGGCTGCGAAGTGAGTGGCGGACACGATTCCTCGGCAATCTTTGCGTTGGCAAGGCGGCTGAAGGAATGCGGCCGGTTGCAAGCCCCCGATGCGCTGGGCTTTACCCTGTCAGGCATTCCCGGAACGATTTCTGACGAGATCGAGTATGCGCGCGACGTGGGGCGGTTTTTTCACGTCGCAATCCATGAAACCCCCCGCACTTGCCCCGATTTCGCATGGTTCGAACAGAACATCGCCATGGACCGCGACATGCCGTTCTTCCCGAATGCTCAGTCCATGTTCGCCGAAGCGGAGATGGTGCGTGGGCATGGCTGCCGGGTGCTGCTTGATGGCGAAGGCGGGGACGAATTCGCCGGGGGTTCGGCCTATTTTATCTACGAGGCGTTGCGCGACGGGCAGTTTGGGCGACTGGCACATGAACTGCGTTTGATGGGGCGACGCAATGGAGTGCGGCATGTGGCGCATCGCCTGTTCCGCTACGGCTTGCGACCGATGGCTCCAATCGGGTTCGATGCGGCTATGCGCTATCTTCACCGGCGCCGAGAACCGTGGCCAGACTATCTTGGCAAGGGACCGCATTGGGCTGCCCGCCCTCTGCGGGATGAACTGGCGCACCGGCGCGAACGTTTCCGCATGGACGACGAGGTGTGGAAAATTCGCGATCCATCAAAACGCAGGCTATGGCGCGATCTGCGCGATCCGCTTTATGATGCGGTGCGGGATTTGAGTGCCCGTATGCTGGCTCGGTTGGGTGTGGAAATGCGCACGGCGATGTATAGCCGCCGTTACTTCGAATTCATCAGCGCCCTTCCCGAAAGTATCCTCTACCGGGAAGGATACGGGAAGCATGTCCACCTTCAGGCGCTGCAAAACGATCTGCCACGCTCTGTTCTGGATCGCCGTAGCAAGGCCGAATTCAGCTTCACTTTCGAACGTCAATTGGAACAACTCACGCCACTGTTCGAAAAGGAGATCCCGGCGGCGGCTCCGGCTGAAATCTGCCTGGATGGTCTTGCGGCACTTTGGCGAAACTATCGCGAAACCGGAGAGGGAATCTGGGAGTTGTGGCGCATCTTCGGCTGGTATCGGCTGAAGGCGCAGATGGCCATTTAAGGGGTCAGGCAGGCACGGCTAGGCCGAACTCCCACATCTAGATATTCCGGGCACGGGACACACCGCTCTATCGGCGGCTGGACCACTATGCGCGCGGTTGCCGAATGGACCGGTTCCAGCGCATTGCCGCATTGCAACAGGGTGACTCATCGAATGGGGCTTTTTGGCAACCGGAGCGGCTTGACGGACGAATCATGCGCTGGTGGCCGAAGCTACAATGTCCGAACCGGGCTCAAAAATACCATTAGATTAAACGAAATAGTAATTGTGGCACATAATCAATATGCTGTTCGATATAAACGAAAGATAATATCTATCCGATCTTGAGAGAATATCGTGCAATGTATGGGTCATCGATAAACGCATATTATTCTTATTAATCATTGATTTGTGCCTAGCGCATTGCGATTTTCACGGCATTGGCCCTGTCTTGTGCGCTGCAAAAAATGTTGCCCAAAATGGTGTTGTCGTTTACTTCAACGTTAACGCTGTTCTTGGCGCATGAGTGACCTCGTCGATCAACCGGCAAAGTTATTCGACTGGAATCAAAGCGCTTTAGCTTGGAGAATTGATGTGACCGACCGTAACTCGAACGCACGCAACGCCTCTGACCGTCGCACGTATGCGCGTCCTGCGCTGACTGTCTACGGTTCGGTCCGTGAACTGACCGGCGGCATGTCTTCGTCGGGTTCGGACGGAATGCTCATGCTCAACATGATGGGCGTCTGATCAACTTCCATTGATTTGTGATAGTGCTGGCCGGTGTCTGATACACTATCCGAACACCGCGGCTACCTGGTCGACAAACGTCGCATTGCCCGATACGGCGATGCGATTGACCGGGTAGTATCCGCGGGTGATACTGTAGTCGATCTTGGATGCGGCTTCGGTATTCTTGGGCTGATTTGTCTTAAAGCCGGTGCTGCAAAAGCCTTTGGCATCGATGCCACAGACGCCATCGATATTGCACGCGAAACCGCACAACGCGCCGGTTTTGGTGAGCAGTACCATTGCATACATGATCAAACCTACCGGGCGCAGCTGCCTGAAAAGGTAGACGTGCTGATCTGTGACCACGTCGGATACTTCGGCGTCGACTACAGTATCGTTCACCTGATGGCAGATGCGCGCCGCCGCTTCCTGAAGCCCGGTGGCCGGATGATCCCTGAGCGTCTTGGCCTATACTTGGCAGGCGTTCGATCTGACAGCTGCCGCCAGATGCTGGACAGCTGGGAAACGGCTGACGTTCCGGGCGAATATGCCTGGTTGCGTAGTTACGCTGTAAATACAAAGCACGCTGTCGATCTTGTGCCGACCGATATCGCCACGGATCCGGTCATTTCCGGCCATATCGTGCTGGGCGAAGATGCTCCCGAAACGCTGGCCTTCAAGGCAACGCTGCAGATTGCCGAAGACGGTGTTCTTGATGGCATAGGCGGTTGGTTCAATTGTGATCTGGGCGGTGGCGTCAGCATGACGAACTCTCCGCTGGCACGCGATGCGATCTGCCGTCATCAGATTTTTCTGGGCTTTGACCAGCCGCTGCCGGTCCACGCTGGAGACGCAGTGGACGTTTCGGTGCGCCTGAGTCATCGCAATGGAATTATTGCCTGGAGCGTCCGTGATCCGGCAACTGGCAGGCTGCAGCGTTATTCGAACTGGGCAGCCATGCCCATGTCGGCAGGTGAACGATTAAAGCCCCACGTGGCACCGCGCCAACTCAACGACCGCGGGCGCGCACTGGCGATTGTGCTTTCCTACATCGACCAAAGCCAGACGGGTCTGGAGATTGAGCAGGCGGTTCTGCGTGATCATCCGACGCTTTTCCCCAGCGCCGACGAGACAGCCCGCTTCGTGAAGGACGTCCTGGCGGACTATACGGCATGACCTATACACTTGCGTGGCGTCCGGCGCAGGTGATGGAAGATGTTGCAGAAGCGCCCTTTGACGTCTGGCGTGACGATGATGGCACGGCATCCACCATGTTTCATCGAACCCCGAACGGCTTCCTTGTCCGTTTTCTGGATGGCGGCGATTTCGCAATCGATCTTGTTGCGAAGAAGATCACCTGCACGCCTGTTCCTGACGTTTCCGAAGACTACGTCCTCAATCTTTACAGCAACCAGATCTTGCCGTTGCTGTGGACGTACAATGGAACGCCAGTCCTCCATGCCAGCTGCGTAGTCATAGATGGCGGTGCTTATGGCTTTCTTGGCCGGAGTGGGCGCGGAAAATCAACTTTGGCAGCCGCATTTGCCCGTCAGGGCCATGCATTTTTGACAGATGATGGCATGGTCATCGAAGCGGATGGCGACTGCTTGTCGGTACGTCCGTATCTGGCTTCCGTTCGTCTTCTGCCTGACAGTCAGGGCGCGCTCCTTGGGGATGGCGCAGTCGATGTCGACGAGGACGATGACTGGACGCCGAAAGTTCGAGTCCCGGCCAGCGCCTTGATTCCTCATGCAGATGAACCGGCACCATTGAAGGCAATCTATGTACTGGAAGAGCCGGTATCAGATGAAGCCGTGTTCAGAGCTTTGTCCGTGCCGGCTGGCATTGATGCTCTGTTGCAGCATTCTTTTCTACTGGATTCGCACGACAAGGTGAGGGTCCGCACGCATTTCAAGGCTATGGCTGAATTGGCAGAAGCCTACCCGATGTTTGCGCTCGATTATCCGCGCGACTTTGATCGGATCGGTGAAATCGTTTCTGCAATCACCTCACACGCAAGACAAAGGGATGTCTGAAGTGGAATTGACTGAAACCATCACGCTATCGGAAGATGTTGTTGCTCGTGAAGTGGGCGAGGAGACCATGCTTCTCGATCTGGCGAGCGGAACCTATTTCGGCCTGAATCCAGTTGGCGGGCGTTTCTGGCAATTGATCGAAGAAGGTCGCAGCGCTGCCGAGGCACGCGATTTGCTCCTCGAAGAATTCGATGTTTCGGCAGATGTGCTTGATGCCGACCTTTCGGCTTTGCTTGATGAACTGGCCGCAAAAGGCCTGATTGCCGCCGATTGAGCAGTATCAGGCGAGGTCAGACAGCAAGTTCAATGCCTTTGATCTCGGCAAGCTCTGGCACGTTGAACAGCTTGGCCCAGTTGCGTGGCTGTACAAGCTCTGAGGTGCCCTCGGGGATGTAGTGGAAGAACAGCAGATCGCAAAAAGTCCTGCCCCGGGCGGGCGGGATAGGATCACGCCAGTGCCACTGGCTCGCGCCTGAAAACAGCAGAGCATCGCCCGGCTCCAGCGTCAATGTGTGCACCGCGTGATCGGCGCGGCCCTCTTTTACCGCGCGCCATTCATCGACCAGATCGTCACTCGTTTCAGGCCAGTCAATAATGGACGTGAAACTGATGGGCCATGGATCGCTTTGATCGACGCAAATGTCGAAAGTCCACTTCGCCGATGGCGTGTCGAGGTGCGTTTCACAAACGCCACGGCGTGAATAGAGCGAGAGAAAATTATAGCACGGTTCCAGCCGTTCACCCGCAAGCTCGGAGACCAGACCGGTGATTTCAGCTTGAAGCGCAGTGAATGGCGGCCAATCGTGTACGACCAGTCTCCCGAACTTCTCGAGTTCATGGAATTCCAGTTGTTCACGCGGTATTGCGGTTATGGCTTCCTTGATCGCTGCCCGTTTTGCATTGTCGAGGAAGGCCGAAACATAGCGTACTTCATATGAAGGGTCTGTCTTGAAGACCTGCATTGCAGCGTTGAATTCTGCCAACCGGCCGGGCGCAACACGGGCTATGACGGCTTTTGCCTCAAAATATCGCCGCAGCCAGAGAGAATCGTACCAGCCAAATGAAAGCGGATCGACAACGGGTTCCTGCATGGTCGATGGATAGCATCGCAGGTGCTTCACGTCACGCAGATTTGCCGCACCTGCACACGCTCATTCCTCCAACTAGTGGTTGACCTCGGAAGTCTGCGCTGCAATGCAGCAAATGAACGGATTTGGACCAGTTTGCACTGCACGTGACTCGATGTCGTTTTGCAAGTCTGCAGGTCTGGGCGGGCGACCAATTCAATTGGGAGTGTTATGAATCGTGACCGAAACGATGGCTGGCAAGACTCGCCGGGGTATCATTCTTGCGGGAGGCTCAGGCACCCGGCTCTACCCGCTGACACGCGGCGTATCGAAGCAGTTGATGCCGGTATTCGACAAGCCGATGATCTATTATCCGCTCAGCACGCTGATGCTGGCTGGCATCCGGGATATCCTGATCATCACGACCCCTGAAGATGCTGCGCAATTCCAGCGTGTTCTGGGTGACGGTTCGGCATTCGGTGTGTCGTTGAGCTATGCGGTCCAACCCAGCCCCGATGGCCTTGCGCAGGCTTTCCACATTGGCGCAGATTTCGTTGCCGGTGGGCCAAGCGCGCTCGTCTTGGGAGACAATATCTTTTACGGTCACGGGTTGCCGGAATTGTTGCGCTCGGCCAGTGAGCGCGAGGCTGGTGCCAGCGTATTTGCATACCGGGTAAACAATCCCGAAGCCTATGGGGTGGTGGCATTCGACGAACAGGGTGTCGCCAGTTCGATCGAGGAAAAGCCCGCGCAACCCAAGTCGAACTATGCGGTTACCGGGCTGTATTTTTACGATGAGACGGTGGTTGACCGGGCACGCGATCTTAAGCCTTCGCCGCGTGGCGAACTGGAAATCACCGATCTTAACCGCCTCTACATGGATGAAGGACAGCTTTCGGTTGAGATCATGGGGCGTGGCTATGCATGGCTCGATACCGGTACGCACGGATCGCTGCTTGATGCTGCAACTTATGTGCGCATCACTGAAGAGCGGCAGGGCTTGAAGATCTGCTGCCCTGAAGAGATCGCGTGGAGGCAAGGCTTCATCACCGATGCCGAACTGGAAGGCATCGCTCAGCCATTGCGAAAATCAGGATATGGCGAATACCTTATCCAGTTGCTCTCGCAGAAGGGTTCGATGTGAAGATCATCGAGTGCGAAATCCCCGGTCCATTGATCATCGAACCACGCGTTTTCGGTGATGATCGCGGCTTCTTTTTTGAAAGCTGGAACGCGGGCGCCTTTGCCGAAGCTGGCTTGGATCTGACATTCGTTCAGGACAACCAGAGCCGGTCGCAAAAAGGTGTGCTGCGCGGGATGCATTTTCAGAACCCCGGCCCGCAGGGCAAACTGGTGCGCGTGACGCGCGGCGCAGTTTTCGATGCTGTAGTTGATCTGCGGCGATCCTCGCCCACGTTTGGCAAGTGGACCGGGGTCACGCTCTCTGCCGAGAACAAGCGCATGTTCTGGGTGCCCGAAGGCTTCGCCCACGGATTTCTGACGCTCGAAGATGATACAGATTTCCTCTATAAATGCACCGCGCCCTATGCGCCGCAGCATGAGGCGAGTTTGGCATGGGACGACCCCACCGTGGGCATTGACTGGCCGCTTGAAGGGATCGAGCTGAAGCTCTCTGCCAAAGACGCGACAGGCGTATCACTTGCGGATGTGAAGGCTTTCACGTGAAGGCCCTGGTCACCGGTGTGAATGGGCAATTGGGCAAGGCCTTGCTTGCCATGCGCCCCGAGGGCTGGACCTGCGTTGCGCTTGATCGCAGTGCGCTGGACCTTTCAGATGTCGATGCGATTGCGCGCGTCGTTGAAGCGGAACAGCCCGATCTGGTTCTTAATGCTGCGGCCTATACCGCAGTGGATCGCGCCGAGAGCGAGCCTGAGCTTGCTCACGCAATCAATGCCTATGCGCCTGGTGCTTTTGCCAAGGCGCTGACCGGTTCCGGCAAGCGCTTAGTGCAGGTTTCTACCGATTTTGTGTTCGATGGCTCCAGTGGCCGGGGATACCGGCCAGATGATGTTCGCAACCCGCAATCGGCTTATGGCGCGAGCAAGGCCGCAGGTGAAGATGCTGCTGGCAGCGATGCCATCATTGTGCGCACCAGTTGGGTCTATGCTGCAGGAGGCGCCAACTTCGTGCGGACGATGCTGCGCCTGATGCGAGAACGCGACAACTTGAACGTGGTTGCTGATCAAATCGGGACGCCCACATGGGCAACGGGCCTTGCCGCTACGCTCTGGGGGCTTGCCACCAAGGACCAGCCGGGCATTTACCACCACCGTGACGCAGGCATCGCCAGCTGGTACGATTTTGCCGTTGCGATTGCCGAGGAAGCCCATGCGCTCGGCCTGTTGGCACGCCTCCCAGTAATCACCCCAATTGCTACGGCGGACTACCCAACCCCGGCAAAGCGCCCCTCGTTTTCGGTGCTGGATGTTTCGGCCACGCGCAGCCTGCTGGGGGATGGCCACGTCCATTGGCGCGAAAACCTGAAGACCATGCTCAAAGAGGAAAAGGCCCTTGGCTAATCTGCTCGTCACCGGCGGTGCCGGCTTCATCGGCGGCAACTTCGTCCACTATTGGGCCAAGCAGCATCCTGACGATACGATCATCGTGCTCGATTGCCTGACATATGCGGGCAACCGCTCGACCATTGCCGGGGTTGAGCAGGCCGAACTGGTGGTTGGGGATATTCGCGACACCGACCTTGTCGAAAAGCTGCTGCGTGACCGTGATGTGCAAGCGCTGGTCCACTTCGCGGCCGAGAGCCATGTGGATCGCTCGATCACAGGGCCAGACGCCTTTATCGACACCAATATTCTTGGCACCAACAGTCTGCTAAAGGCTGCGCGGAAGGTCTGGCTGGACGGCGGCAGCGGGCGCGAGCACCGCTTTCACCATATCTCGACCGATGAGGTCTATGGTTCGCTTGGTCCGAACGATCCGGCCTTCTCGGAAACGACGCAGTACCAGCCGAACTCGCCCTATTCAGCCTCGAAAGCCGCGTCCGATCATCTGGTGCGCGCCTATCACCACACTTATGGGCTGGATGTCACGACAACCAACTGTTCGAACAACTACGGCCCGTATCACTACCCGGAAAAGCTGATCCCGCTGTTCGTGCTCAATGCGCTCTCAGGCAAGCCGCTGCCGATTTACGGCGATGGCATGAATGTGCGTGACTGGCTCTATGTCGAGGATCATTGCCGTGGCATCGAAGCAGCGCTGAAAAACGGCAAGCCGGGCGAGACTTACAACATCGGCGGTGGCGAAGAGTTGCCCAACATGGCCGTGATCGACCGCATCTGTGCCGAAGTCGATCGTGCGTTCACGGAAGTCGAGGGCCTTGCCGAGCGCTTTCCCGACGCCCCTGCCGCCAAGGGTCGGGCGACCAGCGAACTCAAGACGTTTGTCGAGGACCGTAAGGGCCATGACCGCCGCTATGCCATCGACGAGAGCAAAGCGCGGGCTGAACTCGGTTACATTCCGCAGCACGATTTCGAGAACGGATTGCGCAGCACGTTGCGCTGGTATCTGGACAACGAAGATTGGTGGCGGCCGCTTCAGGAGCGTTGAAGCTGTTTTTCGAAATGACGAGGAGTCGGTAGAGGCTTTCACGCAAGCCTTCAGTGCCGACACCTCGTGTAATCATTTTCCGAACGCCTCAGAGAGAGCCAAGATAGTCGGCAACCGCATCGCGAGCATTTCGGTTTCGCCGATAGAGCAATCTTGGCACTTTTAGGTGTTTGGTCCCGGCCTTTGATGGTGCATTATCCATGCAGGAATGGAAGGATGCACTATGGGACAGATTCGTCACGGCAGCGCCCGCACGACATAGGCAGTCCGTCGAGCGATACAGCATAGTCAAGAGAGCCTGAAGGTTCTGTCCAAGCGTTACGGGATCAACCAGAAGACCGTCGCCAAGTGGAAGAAGCGCACCGCAGTCAGGGATCTGCCGACGGGGCCGAAGGATGCCCATTCGACGGTTCTGGGTATCGAAGAGGAGGCGATCATTGTCGCCTTCCGCAAGCACACCCTGCTACCGCTGGATGACTGCCTCTATGCCTTGCAGGCGACGATCCCGCACCTGACGCGC
>NZ_NCII01000144.1 GCF_002256775.1 Novosphingobium sp. 17-62-19
TGACGTGGTAGGGCGCGCGCTGATCAGAATTATGGGTGTAGAAGCTGAAGCCATGATCGACGCCATAGCGGGCGTTGATGTCGCCGCCCGACGCGCCGCGCTTCGCGCCCCTGAAGAACTGGCCATCGGAACTGGACGTGGTGCCGTCGCCCCATATCCGCGAGAATGGCAGGCGGTGATGCGCGTTGATGAGGACGGCCAGCGCCGCGCGGTAGCTGTCGTCGCGGATATAAGCGTCATGGGTCCAAAGGAGCTGATCGCGCGTGACGCCTTGGCTCGCCGCCGCCATGCGCGACAGACCGAGATTGGTCGCGTCGGCGAGGATCGTGGCGAGCAGCGCGTTTTCATTGGGACATGGCTCGCCGGTGCGCAGGTTGGTGAACGCTACAAGAAAGCCGGTTTCCTGTGCCACCTCATGCAGCAGCTCGGTGATACGGATGCGTGGCATCATGGCATCGAGCCGGTTGGCCAGTGCTTCAGCATCGAGCGTCGCGATCGTGCGGACAGGGGATATCTGGAGGCGGTCGTCGCGGTATCGCACACCCTCCAGAGCGTCACGCTTCAGGCGCTGGGCAAATTTCTTCAGCCGCCAGTCCAGTTCTCGGCCCCGTTGTTCGAGCCATTCGCCGGCTGTGGGTGGCAGGCCGAGAGCCGACACGATCGGCTGCGCCTTTGGTTCGCTGAGCAGGTAGCTATCGAACCGGCGGTATCCCGCCGATCGCTCCACCCAGACATCCCCGGACCGCAGCTTGTTGCGTAGATGCGCGATTGTCGCGATTTCCCAAAGCCTCCGGTTGATCTTGCCGTCATCGCCCACGACGATTTTCCGCCATTCCTTGCGGAAGGGCATCGGAGCGTCAGCAGGCAGATCGCGCTTGCCCGACCTGTTGAGGTCGCGCAGCATCTCGATGCCGGCGATCGTTTTCGCACTGCCCTTTCCGGCCTTGAACTTGAGCGCCTCAAGCAGGTCGGGGGCGAACTTGCGCAACGTCGCGTAGCGATCAGCCGCGACCGTCAGCGGGTCGAGGCTGGCGGTTTCCGCGATCGTCGCCACTTCCGGCCTGGCTTTGAGAAGGGTGTTCCACCCGACCGATGCGTCCAGGGCTTCTATCGGATCTTCGCCGGTATCGACTGCATCGGTGAGCGCGTCGATCGTCCTGCGAAAGATCAGCATCAGTCGCGCCACGTTCTTCGACGTGGTTGCATAGCTGCGCGCCTGGGCGTTCTTCGCGCGGGTGAAGATGCTGCCAATCAGCTTGTCCGCCATCTCCAGAGCGCTGTCGGTAAGCCGTTCTTCAAGATCGAGCAGGAACGCAACCACCGTGGCGCGACGCCGGGAGGGGATATATCGCTCGATCATATACGCAGGCGACGCACGGCCTTCCCTGACATATTGCCGGAAGCGGTCCTCATGGATGCGACCAGCCAGGTCCGGAGAAATGCCGATCTTCCGCACTTGCCGCAGGCGGTCGAGAATCTGGCGGATGTGATCGGGCTTGGCCGCGATGGGGATTGTCTTGAGCGAAGCGAGCTGGCTCATGCCGCCGGCGTCGTCAAAGAGCTGGTCGAGGGCGTGGACCTGTTCGGTGCTGAGATCGGCGATCAAGGCATAGGCAACCTGCTTGCGGGCACGCGCGCGCCCCGCGCTGCTGGCACGTTCGATAGTGGAGATTGACGGCAGCAGAATCCGGGCCTCGCGAAGGGCGGTGACAACTCCGGTCGCTATCGTCATCCCCTTGTCAGTCGCCCATGCCGTTTTCCTAGCCGCTTCTATCATGAAGGGGATATCAGCGCGGGTCGGCCCCCGCAGTCCCAGGCGCGCGGCCAACTCTCGAGCATGGTCCGTCATCGTCTGATCCCGCGCCGCATAGTTGGCCAGGTCGGTTACGTGGAGACCAAGCTGTTCCGCGGCGAAGGCGGCGAGATCATGGGGTATTGCGCCCCTGTCTTGTATCAACTGCGCCAATGTGATGCCCGGGTGCCGTAAGAGCGCGAGTTGCAGCGCGACGCCCAACTGGTTCCGTCGTTCCCGTCGTGCGCCGATGATCTCGATGTCCGAAGGCTCGAAGGTGTAGAGTCGGGCCAGATGGTCGCGTTCGGTCGGGATGGCGAGGATATGATCGCGTTCGCTCTCGGTCAGGAGTTGATGCTTGCGCTTCGTCATGCCGATTCCCGTCCACAAAAGGTCATCTGGGACTATGGACAGCCATGAGTAAAGAGACATAGTATGTGGACGGATATGGATGGGGCGAAGCCGTCGCCGTTCAGAACGTCCACAAAACGGCCGTTTGGGAGACGCACGGGATGGGCGATATTCTGGGTTATGCCCGCGTCAGCACCGGCGATCAGGACGTGGCTGGACAGACCATGCGTCTGGAGGAGGCCGGCGCGATCAAGGTGTTCACCGACGTCATGTCGGGCAAGAGCATGGAGCGGCCCGGTCTGGCCGAACTGATCGCCTATGCCCGCAAGGGCGACACGCTGGCGGTGGTCCGCCTCGATCGGCTTGGGCGCTCGCTCGCCGAATTGCTCACCACGGTCGAGACGCTACGCGGCCAGGGCATCGCGCTCCTGAGTCTTGAGGAAAAGATCGACACATCGTCGGCCGCCGGCGAACTCATCTTCCATGTGTTCGGGGCCATCGCCCATTTCGAGCGGAGACTGATCTCCGAGCGAACCAGGGATGGGATCGCCGCCGCGCGCGCCAAAGGCAAGTTGCCCGGCCGTCAGCCGCTCGACATGTCCAAGGTACATGCCGCCATCAAACTGGTCGAAGCGAGCATCTCGCCGACAGAAGCAGCACGACAACTCGGCATCGGCCGATCGACCATCTATCGAGAAATGCGCCGCCTCGGCGTGGAAAGGCCCATCTGAATGTCCAGATCGAAATCGGCTCACGATCTTTCCGGCCTGATGAAATATGCGGATCGCGCGCCATGGGATGAGGCATTGGCCGAAATGCTGTCCGCGCATCTCGATCCGGCGAGCGAAGCGACCGGACTCGAGCCTGACGCCATATTCGAGATAATTGGCGATCACTGGCAAGGGCCGCTATGGGGCTGCGCCTTTGAAGATCTGCTTACGCAGGAACTGGAACCCGACGGTCGCAATCTGGTCGATGACTATCTCAAGCGCCGGGGCTGGAACGAAAAGGCGCCGAACAAGGCCTATATGCGCGCGTTACGCGATACGGTCATGTCGCTCTATGAGGTCAGCGAAGTCGTGCCTGGTCAGTCGATGACCTTGCGCGATCTGCTGCGCGACGTTGCTCCGGTGACGGTGCGCGAACACGGTGCAACCCAGACCCTGGTCAACTGGGACAAGATCGCCGCAAGGGTTGTCGACGTGAACGGGCGCCATGGCATTTCCGGAGCGCTGTTGCCGTTCAGCGCTGAGGGCGCCGTGCGAGTGGTCGATGCATTTTCCCGACTTGCCGACGAAACTCAGGACACTGCGGAATTGGACCCGTCCGATCGGGACGCGCTTCTGGGAGCATCGGGACCGATGTTCACGAACATGTGGCTGCTCGACTGTCTGGGCAAGGCCATGCCCGGCAGCGCGCCGGATATGGTCAACGCCGACGGCGATGACCTGGTGTTCCACCGTATCGTTTTTCCGCTGGCGAAAGGCGTGGTCGGCAAGAGCCTGATCCGAAGGCTGAACGCGGCACAATGGCTGGAACCTGCCAGCGACAGTTTCTGGAACTGGCTGGCACCAGCGACGAAGAACAAGAAGCCGCAAGCGACCAAAGGCAAGCGGGCCTTCGTCACGACCATGGATGACGGCACGCCGGTTTTTGCCAATGTGGAACTGGCAGGGCGCAAGCTGATCGTCGAGGTAAACAGTGCCGCCCGCGCGGAGCGAGCAATTACCCAGATGGGCGAATGGCTTGGTGATTGCGTGAGCGCGCCTATGGCCGAAATCCGGACGCTCGATCAGGTTATGGCCGACGATGCCGCCCGCACGCCACAGGACGAGGCGCTGGATATTCCACCGCATGAAATGGAGCGCATCGTTCACGATATGCTGACCCGTGAATATACGAAAACGCTCGATGAGCCGGTCCCAGCCCTCAGCCACAAGACGCCACGCGTTCTGGCCTGTACAAAGGCGGGGCGGGTAAAGGTAGCCGACTGGCTCAAATATATCGAAAATGGCGCGGCAAAATCGGGCACCGCCGATCCGATGGGCACCTATGACTTTACATGGATGTGGGAAGAACTGGGGCTTAGCGACCTCCGGCGGTAACGGCCATCATACGGTTCTTGAAATGTTCTCGCTTAGCGTTGTCTGGCGTACCTTCCACGCGATGCCCTCGGCCAGCCCCCACACCCAACGCCGCAGCACGAGCGACAAGACGCGGCGGCTAGGACCGCGCCGAAGCTCGTCGGCGCACCGAGCCGCGTCGCGAAGGCGTAGCGACGCGGGAGCGGCAAGGGTTTCGTGCGGGATGGTCCTTTGATTCAGCGAGAGAGAGCGCGCTGCACGATTAAGATGCCCCGTAACGTCGTGCGACCATTTCGCCAAGTGCCAATGATTGGATCATCTGGTCGCGCGTCATCTGGCAGGCTTGGGCAAATCCGATAACGATCGACGCCTGGCTTTACGATGAAGAAATCATTCCTAAGCGTCGTTAACCATCCTCTAACGCTTGCGATGCGATCATGCAGCTATGCTAGAGGTCGCACCGGGGTGAACATGAGCAGCATCTTCATCAACGACGTCATGGCCGTGCGAAGCGCCATCCTCGACAGGAATGCGGCGCTTCGGAATGTAGCAAGCAGCGCGGTTTCTGTTGGTAGCCCCGAGGGTGCGGGAGCAAAATTCGAAGCAGCGATGAATACCGTGCTTGGAAAGGCGGACGGTGCAGACTCGGTCGTAGGTCCAGGTTCGACCCAAGGGATCTCGGCTGCCGGGCGCGCGGAACCAGGTGGCTTTACCTCTACACTGCAAACACAGCTTCAAAAGATCAATGAAATCAACGCTCGCGCCGGAAAGTTGACGGTTGCCTATGAACGCGGCGAAGAGGTCGATATTGCAAAGGTAATGCTCGCGCGGCAGGAGTCGTCGATCGCGTTCGAGGCGACGTTGCAAGTTCGCAATAAGTTGCTTTCCGCGTATAAGGACATCATGAGCATGCCAGTCTAGCGAAAACCTTGTCGATCATATCATTGTAAGGAAGTCAGATACGAGCATCCCACCGTATCAGCTATGATGGGTTCAGATCGGCATCGAAGGGTATTCTGTTATGAGAAGATCGAGGGCGATTATCACAGCCATGTTTCTGTTACCTCTGGCCGTAACGGCTTGTGGCAGCAGCGAGGAAACGTCGGACATCTCCGAGGATCAGATGAACCATTATGCTGGCATACCGGAGCACGATCACCCGACGAATTCTACAAATGCGACACCGCAGTCGGCTACGCCGAATCCAGCGAAGAAGCAGTAGCGGCCATATTGCCGACCCCTGAAGCTGGATCCGGGCGCAATGTGATCTTGACCGATCAGGAGCCTTTCGGCTTGCGAGCGCTACTGTGCATGCTGATGATCTTCCAGCTGCTCCCCGAGCGCGTTAAGACGCTGGTTGCGACGCCAATACGTTCGGCAACAGCCCCGTTCTTCGGCTCGATCCGATAGCGGTAGGTCTCGGTGGCAAGTGCGACCGGACCCTCAAAGCGAACCTTCACCTTGTAGTCGGAAAATGTAAACGACTTGAAGGCTGCCAGCTCTGGCCCAAGATGATGGGCGAGGTATGTCGCGTAGGTTCCCTCCGAGCCACCCGTTTCGAATATCTGGGAGTCGGCCGCGAAGAGTCGCTCTGTTCCTTTCGCATCGAGCTTTTCAATCGCCGCCTTGTACTGCGACAGTACTGCCTCCACGGCCTTCGTATCCGCGAAGCGCGATGCAGGCTGGGCGGCGACCGCGATCGGCATCGCCAGTGCTGTGGCCATTGCCACCCTAAACGCCAAAATCATGTTTCCCCCTTCAAAATGCCAGATGGTTGAGGCCGCCATGCATGAAGGCGCGCCCCAGGAACCCTTGTACCGATATCGCCAGCGTCATCAAACCGAGCAAACCCCCAATACACCGCGCACGATCGGTCGGGCGCGGTGCGGTGCACTGTGGCCAGTTAGGCGAGGCCTATTCCAAATGTCGCGATCGAGGTGCCGAGCCAGCGGCGGCGGGAAGCTTTTGGTGCTGCTACTCTAGGTCCGCTGGCGGGGCCGATCGCGCACCTTGCACCGGCGAGCTGGCAAATGGCCCGAGCGCATGGCGGCGCGCGTGCTGGATGAACCCACCCTTTGGGATGCCGGCCAGCATCTGATGGTCAGCGCATCGCAGCCGAGCTGGGAGGTGATAGTCACGGCCGACAGGGTCTTGCGCGACAATCGCGAGACGATCAAGGGATGCCGCAAAGCCGCTGTGAAGGCGAAGCAGGCGGTGCGCTGCACGATCCAGAAAAAGGCGGCGGAATAGCTACGGACGCCTCCCGGCTCAGCCGCAAGAGGTGATGGTCTCCGTCATGGACTCGCATCGGTGCTAGTGAGCCGATGCCCTGCCCCGATCGCCGCGACGGTTCCAGGCGAACCCGATCGCGATAGCCACCGCCATCAGGAGCTGCGCCAGCACGGATTGCCATGTAGGGAACAGGCCAAGTATTGAGAGCCTGGGCACATCGCGAAGCGGCGCTATGGCAATGATGCCCGCCTCTTGGAGAGCGGAAACCCCCTTGCCCGCGAGCACGACCGTCAGGATCGCCATCAGCCAGGAGCTGTAGCGGAAGAACTGCGTGATCGGCAGCGTGCGGCTGTAGCGAAGCATGGCCCAGGCGATCACCGCAAGCAGGAGAACGGCCGAGCCCGCCCCGGCCAGCAGCACGGGACCGTTTCCTTGCGACCAGAGCGCCGCGTAGAACAGGATTGTCTCAAAGACCTCCCGATAGACCACCACGAACGCCAGCCCGAACAGGAACCAGCCCGATCCTCCGGTGAGCGCCCGTGACATTTTTTCCCGGATATAGCGTTGCCACTGATCGGCTTGCGCCTTGCCGTGCATCCATATTCCAACCGAGAGCAGCACGACCGCAGCGAACAGCGACCCAAACCCTTCGGTCAGCTCCCGGCTCGCGCCGCTGATCCCGATTGCATAGGTGGCCACCACCCAGGTGATCCCCCCGGCAACGAGCGCGCTGATCCAACCGCCATGCACGTATCGCAGCGCCTCTCCTCGCTCCGCCTTGCGAAGGAACGCGATCATGGCGACGACGATGAGCAAGGCTTCGAGCCCCTCGCGCAGCAAGATCGTGAATGCGCCCAGGAACGTGGACGCTTCCGTGGCGGCATCAGGCGCCAGCGCCGCTTCCGCATCGTCGAACAGCCCGTCGAGCACTGACACCTTTTCCGCGAGCTCGTTGGGCGAGGCACCGCGGTCGATCGCGGCGCGAAACTCGCCCATCGCGCCTTCGATCCGGCCCATC
>NZ_NCII01000042.1 GCF_002256775.1 Novosphingobium sp. 17-62-19
ATCGCTACCCGCTATGAAAAGACCGATCAAAGCTACCGAGCAATGATCAATCTTGCCGCGCTCAGAATTGCTCTGCGGTAAATGTCCACAGGCCTTAGAGAAATAACTCCAGATGACGATGAAGCTGCTCGATTTTTCTCGAAAGGCAACTCGCATAAGCCACCTTACAGGGCTCAACTTAATCCGGTTGAGCGTTTGATCATCGACCATGTTTGGAATCGATATGGTGCCCTCAGTGGTGCCAGGCTGTCAGCGCTCACGCATCAGTCAGGCACGCCGTGGTCAGCCATCTATAACGGAAAACGCAGTAAGGTCATTGGTAACGACCTAATTCGCGAACACTACAAAAAGCTTGCGGGCCGTGTCTGACAGCAAGATTGACTTAAGTGCTATCGAGCGAGCCCCCATAAAGGTCGACGAAGAACTCGATGGAGTACCCGAGGCATTAGCGAAAGCTTATGAAGATTTGGGTGTTTTAGCTGATCTTCTGACGGAAGCAGAAGCTGAAATTGAAAAATTGAATGCGAAAGCGACGGTAGATGATATAAAGGCTCAAATGCTTCAGCCGTATGCTGAAAAAGTATATGGATTTGTGGCTATTTATTGCACTGGCGTATTCATTCTTCTTTTAGCTTCTGGGCAACGGAATGGCGATTTCCATTTGTCTGACACGGTGCTTTCGATAATTTCAGGTTCAACGGCAGTTTCTGTCATTGGCCTAATTGGCATGGTCATCAGCGGCCTGTTCGGCGTTGGCAAAAAATAGGCCTTCGGCCGAACTAACCGCCCCATAGCACCGTTCCACTAGATTTTACGCTGGGGGTTGAGTGGAACAAAACAAGCCAACCCGCTTGACTCACCCTCAGTAAAGATTCGATAAGCGCTGAGGTCGCGCTACCGCTTTGTCCGACCCTCTGACCCTTGGTGTCTCTTGATGCCGCCCGAGGGGCACGAGGCCCCTCGGAGGGGCTGGCTACTAAAGCCAGCACTGGACAAAGGAGGTGGAGATGGAACGCGTATTTGTACGCGCCTATCGCCGCTGGCGTTTTGGATCGTGGGAGAATGTGTGTCAGCACACTCGCCGCTGGCCTCGCCAGTATTCGTTCAATTTCTAGCCTGAACTAATCCTACGGTAGCGCGGCCACACTGACGCCAGTGTGCCACGAGCAACGTACTAGACGGACGATTCTTGCGGAAGCAAGCGTTTTGTTCCGAAAAACGAAACCGGAGCTGGCTCCGTCAATTGGATCAACGGAGTGCGTCAGGCCTGCTGGATGTAAACCCGCATGGCGTCGGCTTCGGCTTCAATCTTGTCGAGCCGGTGCTTCACCAGATCGCCGATGGAGACGAAGGCGACCATCTGGCCGCGATCGACGACGGGGAGGTGGCGGAAGCGGCGTTGGGTCATCAGGGCGAGAGCTTCCATCACCGTGGTCTGCGGGCTGACGGTGACGACCGGCGCGGTCATCATGTCGCACACTTTCATGTGCAACGCTGCCTCGCCATGTTTGTGCAGGCAGCGGATCATGTCGCGTTCGGAGAAAATTCCGGCGACGCCGCTGGCGCCATCGTTCACCGGCAGCGCACCGATGCGGTGGCTGGCGAGCATATCTATGGCATCTGAAACCTGAGCGTCGGCTGAAACGCTCCACACTTCGCCGCGTCCGGCAATGACTTGGGCAATGGTCATGGCATCCTCCGTTGAGGTGCGGCCGGTATGCCTTTTTGGCGTCTTGCCAGCCGCCTGTCTCCCGCAGCAATCATGACAGCTTGCGGCCCATTGTCAAAGCCGTTGCAAGCTCCATTTCCGATGGGCAAAGGACACTGACGATGCATGGCCGATCCCCCCTTGATGATCCTGAAAACGCACGCTTTGCGTGGGACCGCTATCGCGCGATCATGAAAGGCATGGCGGCGTTCAGCACGCTGGTGGTCGCCGTGGCGCTGGGCGTGCTGTACTGGCAGATCGGGTTCGTTTCGATCCACCTCTATATTGCCAGCGCATTGGGCATCTGGCTGACGATCATGCTGATGGCTGCGCTGATGGGGCTGGTATTCCTGTCGAGTGGCACAGGCCACGATGAATCTATCGAAGATCGGCTTGGTGACGAACGGGACCGTTGAGGTTGCGGCGGTTAATGCCTATCTTGTGTGCATGAGCGAAACACAGGTCACCCTAGCCGCCAACGCTGCCGCACGCGTTTCCGCCATTGCTGCCAAGCAGGGCAAGCCTGCGATCCTGCGCCTGTCGGTCGAAGGCGGGGGCTGTTCGGGCTTTCAGTACAAGTTTGGCCTTGCCGATGCGCCGGAAGAAGGTGACACGATTGCCGAAACCGATGGCGTGAAGTTGCTGGTCGATGACGTGAGCCTTGGCCTGCTGGAAGGCAGTGTCGTGGAATATGTCGAATCGCTGGGCGGGGCCGCGTTCAAGGTGACGAACCCGCAGGCAGCTTCGGGCTGTGGCTGCGGATCGAGCTTTGCGATCTGATCGAAAAGGTCGATGGTTTCCGTAGCGTCTTTTTTGCCGTCACCCTGAACTTGTTTCAGGGTCCATCTCTCATCTCGGACTGCTGCTTGTTTGGCAAAATGGATCCTGAAACAAGTTCAGGATGACGAAGAAGCTAGCGAGCATCCATTGTGCAAAGAACGCGATAGGCATGATCAAAGTCGCCAGCTTCAACATCAACGGGATCAAGGCCCGTCTGCCGCGCCTGCTCGAATGGCTGGAGGAAACGCGGCCCAGCGTCGCGTGTCTGCAAGAGATCAAGACCCAGGACGAGGGCTTTCCGGCGGCAGAGTTTGAGAAGATCGGCTATCACGCGATCTGGCACGGCCAGAAGGGGTTCAACGGCGTGGCCATCCTTGCCGATGGCGAAAAGCCGGTTGAAGTGCAGCGCGGGCTGGCTGGAGAGCCGGAGGATGAGCATTCGCGCTATCTGGAGGCCGACGTTTTTGGTCTGCGGGTTGTGTGCATCTACCTTCCCAACGGCAATCCGCAGCCGGGGCCGAAGTTCGATTACAAGCTGCGCTGGATGGACCGGCTGCGCGCGCGGATGCAGGCGATTGCGGCCGAAGAAGTGCCCGCGTTGGTGATTGGCGACTACAACGTGATCCCGGAGGACAAGGACACCTATTCGGTCAAGGCGATGGCCGACGATGCGCTGATGCAGCCCGAATCGCGCGACGCTTACCGCCGACTGCTCAACGACGGGTGGACCGATGCGATCGATACGCTCAACCCGCAGGGCGGTGTGTGGACCTTCTGGGACTATCAGGCAGGTGCCTGGCAGCGTGACCACGGCTTTCGGATCGATCACTTGCTGCTCTCGCCGGAACTGGCCGACCGGATGGCGGGCGCGGGCGTGGACAAGGAATATCGTGGGCGGGAAAAGGCCAGCGATCATACGCCGGTGTGGGTCGAACTGCGCGCCTGATCTCGCTTCACCGCATCTGATGAACGCTTTGCAGAATCGTCGGTGGCATAGGTGTAACGCTGTGCAGGGCGTCACCGAACATTCATGTGTGTCCGGCCACTAGGCGGGCAACCGATTCAAAGATGAAAGCTTCCTCATGGGCCTGTTCAAGCCTGATTTCTTCCGCTCGCTGGCCTTTGGGTTCCTGATGGGTGCTGCCGTGATGGCAGTCACTTCGGGGACAACCGCGCTGGCGACGCCGGAAACCGAACAGGTGTCGAACTAAGGTGCGCCGCCCGGTCCTCTCCGCGATTGTGGCATTGGGGATCGGCACGGCGGCTTGCCAGCAACCGGCCTTGGCTGAAGGCACGATGGCCACGCCTGCCGCCGCAGTCGAAGCGCGCGAGGCACGGGGCAAGAAGGTCGCCATTTTTGCCGGTGGGTGCTTCTGGGGCATCGAAGCCGTGTTCAGCCACCTCAAGGGCGTGAGCAGCGTCGTTTCGGGCTATCACGGTGGCGAGAAGAAAACTGCGCGCTATGACGTGGTGGACAGCGGCAAGACTGGCCACGCTGAAGCGGTGCGCGTCACCTATGACCCTGCCGTGATCCGCTACGATCAACTGTTGCGGGTGTTCTTCGCGGTTGGCGCAAACCCCACACAGCTGAACTTTCAGGGGCCAGACCACGGCACCCAGTATCGCAACGCGCTGGTGCCGCTGAGCATCGAGCAAAAGGCCGTGGCGGCGGGGTATCTTGCGCAGATAAAGCGGCTGGACCTGTGGAAACAGCCGATCGTGACGGCGGTGGAGCCGTACAAGGCATTCTATCCGGCAGAAGACTATCATCAGGACTTTGCCGCCAAAAACCCCGATCACGGCTATATCCGCCGGTGGGACGCGCCCAAGGTGCGGGCGTTGAAGGCGATGTTCCCTGATCTGTACAAGCCTACGTTCACGCGGAACTGATTTGCGGAACCGGGCTCACGTGCCTATCTAGGGCGCATGGCAACGCAGCATCACCACCATCGCGATCTCGAAGGCGAAACGCTGGTTACGGCGGCGCGCGATGCGCTGATCGAATCGGGCGAACAGTGGACCGATATGCGCGCCGACGTGTTCGAGGCATTGGCCGGGTGCGAAAAGCCTGCCAGCGCCTATGACATTGCCGAACTTGTGGGAATCGCGCGCGGCAAGCGGGTGGCGGCCAACTCTGTCTATCGCATCCTTGACTTGTTCGTGCGCACCAACCTCGCGCGTCGGGTGGAAAGCGCCAACGCCTATGTGGCAAACAGTCATCCGGGGTGTCGGCACGACTGCATTTTCCTGATCTGCGATCTGTGCGGCAAGGCCGTGCACAACGATGATGACAAGCTGACCGGCGCATTGCGGCTGGCGGCACAGGCAGCGGGCTTTGCCGAAGTGCGGCCAGTGGTGGAGATTCGCGGCCATTGTGCAGAGTGCGCTGCGGACGAGTAAGGGCTGAGCGTTCTGGACGAAGGGACAGGACAATCTGGCATGATCCTGTTCGACACCGCGAAAGCATCGGTGTAAGGGCCAAGGGATGAATTCAGAACCGGCAACGCCGCTGCTCGACACGGTCAAGACACCTGACGATCTCCGTAAGCTTGCGCCATCGCAGCTTCGCCAGCTTTCGGACGAATTGCGTGCCGAAATGATGGCGGTCACCTCGGTTCAGGTCTCGGCGTGGTCGAACTGACCGTGGCAATTCACTACGTTTTCAACACGCCGGATGACAAGCTGGTGTGGGACGTTGGCCATCAGGCCTATCCGCACAAGATCATCACCGGACGGCGTGACCGTATCCGCACGCTGCGGCAGGGTGGCGGCCTTTCGGGCTTCACCAAGCGCAGCGAGAGCGAGTACGACCCGTTCGGCACCGCGCATTCCAGCACGTCGATCTCCGCCGCGCTGGGTTTTGCCATTGCCAACAAGATTTCGAACCGGCCCGGCAAGGGTATTGCCGTGATCGGCGATGGCGCGATGAGCGCGGGCATGGCCTATGAGGCGATGAACAACGCGGGCGCGGCGGGCAACCGGCTGGTCGTGATCCTCAACGACAACGACATGTCGATTGCGCCGCCGGTGGGCGGGCTTTCGGCCTATCTGGCGCGGCTGGTGTCCTCGCGCCCGTTTCTGGGCCTGCGCGATATTGCGCGGCGGCTTGCGCGTAGTTTGCCGCGTCCGCTGCATCAGGCGGCGCGCAAGACTGACGAGTTTGCCCGTGGCATGGCAATGGGCGGCACGCTGTTCGAAGAACTGGGCTTCTACTATGTCGGGCCGCTTGACGGGCACAACATCGATCAGTTGATTCCTGTGCTGGAAAACGTGCGCGATGCCGCCGAAGGGCCGTGCCTGATCCATGTGGTGACGCAAAAGGGCAAGGGCTATGGCCCGGCCGAACAGGCTGCGGACAAGTATCACGGCGTTCAGAAGTTCGATGTGGTGACCGGCGAGCAGGTGAAAGCCAAGCCCGGTGCACCCGCCTATCAGAACGTGTTCGGCGAAACGCTGGCCAAGCTGGCTGACACCGATCCTACGATCTGCGCGATCACGGCGGCCATGCCCAGCGGAACCGGTGTAGACAAGTTCGCCAAGGCGCACCCGGACCGCTCGTTTGACGTGGGCATTGCCGAACAGCACGCGGTAACTTTTGCTGCGGGCCTTGCGGCAGAAGGAATGCGTCCGTTCTGCGCGATCTATTCCACCTTCCTGCAGCGCGCTTTCGACCAAGTGGTGCATGATGTGGCGATCCAGAACCTGCCGGTGCGCTTTGCGATAGACCGGGCTGGCTTGGTCGGTGCCGATGGGGCAACCCACGCCGGATCGTTCGACGTGACTTATCTGGCCACGCTGCCCAACATGGTGGTGATGGCAGCTGCTGACGAGGCCGAACTCGTCCACATGACTTATACCGCCGCCTGCCATGACAGCGGGCCGATTGCCTTCCGCTATCCGCGCGGCAATGGCACTGGTGTGCCGCTGCCCGACGTGCCGGAGCGGCTTGAGATCGGCAAGGGCCGCATCGTTCGGGCAGGCAACAAGGTTGCGCTGCTATCTCTCGGCACACGGCTTGCCGAGGCGCTTAAGGCGGCGGACCAGTTGGAGGCCAAGGGGCTTTCGACGACCGTGGCCGACCTGCGCTTTGCCAAGCCGCTCGATACCGACCTGATTCGGCAGTTGATGGCGACGCACGAAGTTGTCGTGACGGTCGAAGAAGGCTCCATCGGCGGACTTGGCGCACACGTGCTGACCATGGCGAGCGACGAAGGGCTGACCGACGCAGGCCTGAAGATCCGCACCATGCGCCTGCCCGATGTGTTCCAGGACCATGATTCGCCCGACAAGCAGTATGATTTGGCCGGTCTGAACGCGCCGCAGATCGTCGATACGGTGCTGAAAGCGCTGCGGCACAATTCTGCGGGCGTGAGCGAAGCGCGCGCCTAGCGGCGTTCGCGGAAGAAGGTGCGCAGCATCTCTGCCGCCTCGGCCTCACCCATGCCGGAATAGACCTCAGGCCGGTGCAGGCAGGTGGGCTGGTCAAAGATGCGCCCACCGTGCTCCACAGCGCCGCCCTTGGGGTCACTGGCAGCGTAATAGACCCTTGCGATACGGGCGTGGACAATGGCGCCGGCACACATCGCACAAGGCTCGAGGCTGACCCACAGGTCGCACCCTTCAAGGCGTTCTTGCCCCAGCGTGGCGGCAGCAGCGCGGATCGCCAGCACTTCGGCATGGGCAGTGGGGTCGCACATCACTCTTGGCTGGTTGTGGGTAGAGGCGATGACCTTGCCATCCTTGACCACAACCGCGCCAATCGGCACTTCGCCCTCTGCCGCTGCTTGTGCGGCTTCATCAAGGGCAGCACGCATCGGTTCGGGCAGGGGCCAGCGGGTCATCACACACCCCATACGTGCCTGAATGTCGCTTTCAAACTCCGAATCCTTGACTTCATCCGGTGAATCGATAAGAGCCGCGCCTTCCCGATAATGTTATCGAACAACCGAAGCGAGTTTTAGCCATGTCGCGTATCTGCGAACTGACCGGTAAGGGCCGCCAAGTCGGTCACAACGTAAGCCACGCCAACAAGCCCTCAAGGTGAAGCGCGAGCTGGCCAAGGCTGTCGCTGCCTAAACGTCTTCCCGCAAGGGATTGAACATCGACAGGCCCCCTTCCCACGCGGGACGGGGGCCTTTCGTTCGTATGGTCAGTGGGGGAGGCGCGCCATGTCGAGCCGCAGCTTCATCAGCCGCGTTTCCTGAAGGGCTGAGCCGTTCTCATCTGAGAGCAGCCATACTTCTGGCCCCTTTGACGTGTCTTTAACGACCATCGCCTCGTAATTCTCGCGCATGGCCCGCACATCGATCCTGGCGAGCTCCTGCGTCTGCCAAGGGCGTTTGGGATCAAGTTTCGCCGGATCGGCCAGCACCAACCCCGATTCGAAGTGCGGCGGGATCAGCGAAAGCCGCCGTGTCAGGATCAGCAGTCTTCCATCGGGGAGCGGCGCCATCTCTACCGGATCGAATCCCACCGGCAGTTCGATACCGAACGGCTGTGGCTGCGACCGGTCGGGAGCATCAGGAAACGCCAGCCCCAGATGCAGCCCGCCGCGCCGTGGGCCGCATGTTTCGCACAGCAGCATCCAGCGACCGTCCGTCAGCCGCGTCATCGCTTCTGGCCCACCGTTGACCGGCCAGTCCTTGAGGGCTGGAATCTCTACGAATGCGCCCTTGCTGCGGTCGGCGTCGATACGGATCAGGCGGTCATCGTCCTCGACCCCCAGCCATATGCTGCGGTCCGGTGCCATGACTGCCGATTCGATATCGAATACAGACCAGTCTCTGCCCCGCTTCCGCTGGTAGATTGCCCTGCGAATCCCCACCTGGCTGGCTTTGGGCACATCTGGCGCAGCCACACCCGGCGGCGTGAACCGCAGCCGCATGTTGCGGTCTGAAAAGGCGAGGAATTGGCCGGTGCCGATCTCGATCATCGCCGACCAGCCACCGAACCGCGAATTGGGGCTGGACATGCGCCACAACCCTTCCAATGCGAAGGGGCCAAGGCCGGTCACCTCATCGGAAGGCGGGGTGATATTGGCAAAGTGCAGCGCTTGCTGGTGGTTGCGCGATACTTCTCGCCACCCCCATGTGGTCCATAGGAGCGGGATCAACAGGACAATGATGGCAAGCCCCCGACGCACGGGCAGGGGATTGCACGGCCCCAACCACCCTCAAATGCGCAATTCATCCATTTCGGATGTTTTTCGAGGCGGCGATCAGGCCTGAGGCACAAACTTCAGCGCCAAGCCATTGATGCAATAGCGCAATCCTGTTGGCGCAGGACCATCGTTGAAAACATGGCCCAAATGTCCGCCGCATTTGTTGCAGTGAACTTCGGTGCGGGTCATACCCAATGAACGGTCCGTCGTGGTGCCCACCACACGCGGGAGCGGCTTCCAGAAGCTGGGCCAGCCGGTGCCGCTGTCAAACTTGGTAGAGGAGGCAAACAGCGGCGTGCCATCGGCGGCGCAAGCAAACACGCCCTTGCGCTTTTCCTTGTTGAGCGGCGAGGTAAAGGGCCGCTCGGTCCCTTCCTCGCGCAGGATGTGGAAGCGCTCAGCCCCCAGCTGCTGCCGCCACTCAGCTTCGCTCTTCATGATCGGGAACGTGCCTTTGGCCGCAGGCTTGGCGCTGCAGGCAGAAGCCCAAGGCATAACTGCGCCCACGCCCAGCAGGGTAAGGAAGCGGCGGCGATTTGGTGCGTTAGCGGTCATAGAAAACCTCGGGTGTCCTGCCGACAGGCCGGGAGGCAAAACCTCAGGGGGCGGTGGCCCACCGGCAGGACATGGCCCAGTCTAGACCCGCCCCACCCCGGCAATCGTGACGCACGTCATAGCACGTCAACCTGTCTGCCATATTACCAGAACCGGCTTACCGCTTTTCGATCACGACTTCCAACTTGCGGAAACCGTGGACGAAGTTTGCCCGCACGCGCTCCACATCGCCCGCCACACGCACGCGCATCTGCCGTTCGTGCATTTCCTCCAGCAGGATGCGCAGTTGCAGCTCGGCCAGACGTGCGCCCACGCAGCGGTGGATGCCATGCCCGAATGACAGGTGCCGCCGCGCGTTGGGCCGGTCGACGATCAGCTTGTCCGGGTTGTCGAACACGCTCTCATCCCGGTTGGCCGAAAGGTACCACAGGATCAGCTTGTCACCCGCCTTGATCTGCTGGCCGAACAGGTCTGCATCGGCCGTGGCAGTGCGCCGCATGTGCGCCAGTGGGGTGACGAAACGCAGGCATTCCTGCACCGCGTTGGGGATCAGCGAGGGATCGCGTTCCAGCAATTCGCGCTGATCGGAGAACTGGTCGAGCGCGTGGACGATGCCCGACATGGTGTTGCGCGTGGTATCGTTGCCGCCCACGATCAGCAGCACCAGATTGCCCATGAATTCCTGCGGGCTCATGTGGTTCATGGCTTCGGAATGGATCATCATCGAGATCAGATCGCCGGTTGGCTCGGCGCGCATCCGCTCTCCCCACAGGCGCTGAAAATAATGCGCCATCTCGCTCAGGAAACCAAAGCGCATGTCGGTCAGGTCGCGTGCCAGCGTCAGTTCCACATCACCCGCCCAGTCTGACCAGAACGTCAGCAGGCGGCGGTCCTTCCACGGGAAGCCGAACAGCAGCGCCAGCATTCCGGTGGTCAGTTCGATGGAGACCTTGTCCACCCAATCAAACTTTTCGCCCCACGGCAGCGAATCGAGCACTTCGCCCGTACGCTGGCGGATTTCGGCTTCCATCGCGGTCATCTTGGCAGGTGTGAACGCAGGTGCCACGGTGCGGCGCTGGCCGGTGTGTTCGGGCCGGTCCATCGCAATGAACATCGGCAATTGCCGCTCGGCCAGCACCGCCGGATCAATGTCTGTCGGGGGATCGCCAATCGTGATCCCGCCATAGCGCCACGAGGACGAGAACAATTCGGGCAGCGATTCGACGTGCTGGATCGCCTTGTGGTTCACCACGTTCCAGTACGCACCATAGGGTGATTCGGGCACATGGTTGACCGGGGCCTGCGCACGCATCTGCGCAAAGATCGGCTGCCAGCGATCCTCCATGTAGATGTCTGACCGGCTGACGTCCCACTTGTGACTATGCGCCGCGGCACCTTGCGGATTGTCCTTCAGCCAGGCGGTGAAGGCTTCAATCGCGGTGGGCGAACTGCGGTAGGTGAATTGCTGTGCGTCTGGGGCAAGCTGCGTGGCCATGGCTATCCTCCGGTCGGGGCCGCGCGTCCGGCACGGTCCTCCTCACCTCTACAAGCTGCCACAACCTACATTAATGTCAATAAGCCTTTGCACGGCGCAAGCGCGACCAGATGCTCCGCTTCGCAGTCGATGGGCCAGACTTCATCACAGTGCGACGGAACAGCTGCGCCCCCGCCCGCACGATCACGATCACCCAGAACACCTGCCAGCCCAGCGCCACCACGTGCGGCCAGACATCAGGATACTGCGCTGCCCGCGCCAGCATGGCGTAAGGCGAACTGACCGGGAAAATGATCGATGCCCAGTCGATCCACGTTCCGGGCGATGTCAGCGCAAAGCTGGCAAAGAAGAACACCATCAGCTGGAACATCGACACCGGCATAGACAGCGTCTGCACCTCACGCACGGTCGTCGCCATGCCGCCGATGGACAGGAACAGCGATCCCATCAGCAGATAGGCCATGGCGAAATAAAGGAAAGCCAGCGTCAGGAACAATGGCCAGCCCACTGCCGGAACCGACATTGTGGGAAGGTTGCGCGCGCCTGCCAGCACGATGGCACCGCCTACGCCGCCCCATACCGCAATGCCGACAAGGCTGACGGCCAGCATGGCAAAGAGCTTGCCCATGAACATCGCGTCCATCGGAATCGCGGCGGCCAGCACTTCGATGATCTTGTTGCCCTTTTCCTCGACTAGGTTGGACAGCACCATGCCCGCCAGCAGCATGGTCAGCAGGAACAGCATGACCTGCGATGTCTGCGCTGTGTAGATTTGGCCGGTCTTCACCTTGGCGACCGATGTGGCGACTTCTTCCACCGCGACATCGGGATAGTCCGTTGGCGTGGACGAACGCGCGCGGGCGGCGAGGTTCGATACCACACCTACCCACTGCCGCGCCCGTTCACCCGGCGCCGTCAGCACAGGCTTGTCCAGCGACCCGCCGAGCACGGCCGAAACCTGCCGGTCTCCATCGGCCAGCGCGGCACGCGCATCAAACGTTTCGCCCGGCTTCATCTCCTGAAGCATGACGATCTCGGGGATCATCCCCGGCACGCGGCCCTGAAGTTCCACACGCGCCCGCATCATCGCCTGCGAATCCGCCGCGCTCATGGCAAGGCCGATGGTTGGCCGCTCGACATTCTGCTGCACCTTCCCGCCGATGCTGCCCGCAAGCCCGCCGACCAGCACCGGAAACACCGGCCCGATCAGGAAGAAGATGAACGTCTTGGAAAAGACCACCGCCACAAAATCGCGCCGCGCAATCACCATGGCCGCGCGCAGTTTCTCGCGCATTCCTGTCATTGGCCTGCTCATTTCGCTTCTCCCGCGCTTTCTTCCAGCGCCTTGGCCGCAGCCTCGCCCGCGATGGCGACGAAGGCATCGTGCAGCCCCGCCCGTTCGATCGAGAGGCTCAGGATACCCGCATCGCCCTCGATCAGTGCGCGTAACAGCGGTTCCACCCCGGTTTCGGGCAAAGTGAAGTGCCAGAACGCCCCTTCATGCCTCGCATCGGTAGGCAAAGCCGCACGCCACGCGCCGTCCTGCGCGCGCGTTTCCAGCCGCACTTGCGGGCGCAACCGGTCACGCGCCACATCCACCGGCCCGGCAAAGGGCACCTTGCCGCCCGCGATGATCGCCACCTGATCGCACAGCCGCTCGGCATGGGCGATGACGTGGGTGGAGAAGATCACCGTCGTGCCGCGCGCCGCCAGATCGCGGATCATCCGCTCCAGCTTGCCCTGATTGAGCGCATCGAGGCCCGAAAATGGCTCGTCGAACACCACCAGATCGGGTTCATGCACCAGCGTGCCCAGCAGTTGCACGGTCTGCGCCATGCCTTTGGACATCTGCCGGATCTGCCGGATCTGCCGGTCCGCCGCATAGCCAAGGCCGTGCGCCTCCAGCAGTTCGCGTCCCTTGCGCCGCCCTTCCTTCAGCGGCACCCCGCGCAGTGCGGCGAGGAAGCCGATTGCTTCATACGCCTTCATGGCCGGGTAGAGCCCGCGCTCTTCGGGCAGATAGCCGATGCGCCGCGCCACATCGGTCGGTCGCTCGGCTCCCAGCACGCGGCGATAGCCCTGATCGGGATCGATGATGCCCAGCAACATGCGCAGCGTGGTGGTCTTGCCCGCGCCGTTCGGCCCCAGAATGCCGTAGATCGAACCCTTGGGCACCGAAATGTCCACGCCATCGACAGCGGTAAAGCCATCAAACCGCTTCACCAGCCCCCGCGCTTCTATCGCGAGTTCTACGCTGCCTGCGTCAACCGCATTGCCTGTCAAAGGCCACTCCCCTAACTCAATCTTCACAGATCACGGCCCCGGCATGATGGATTAGATTCACATGTCAACACACCCGTCGTCACCCTGAACTTGTTTCAGGGTCCATTTCTCACCCACCACGGACAGAGTGTGGCGGCGGGATGGATGCTGAAACAAGTTCAGCATGACGGCTGATAAAGATGACAGCGCTAGGTCGCTCCCTAGCGGCTGTGCATGAACGAGCGGGACAGCAAGTTTGGTTAACAGCGCGGTTGCAAGTCTGGAAGAGCGATTGAAGGCAGAGGCCGCGCGTCTTGGTTTTGCCGCCTGCGGGTTTGCGCCTGCGGCCGATGATCCAGTGCGCGCGCAACGCCTCGAAACTTGGCTAGGCGAAGGCCATCACGGCACAATGGAATGGATGGAAACCCGCCTCCATCACCGGCGCGGCCCGCAATCGTTGTGGCCCGAAGCGCAAAGCGTGATCGCGCTGGGCATGAGCTATGCTCCAGCCGCCGATCCGCGCGCACTGGAAGCCCACCCGGACCGCGCGCGCATATCGGTCTATGCCCAGGGCGGCGACTATCACGATGTGGTGAAGCGCAACTTGAAAGCCCTCGCCCGCTGGCTGGTGGCCGAAGAACCCGGCGCGCAGGTCAAGGTATTCGTCGACACCGCCCCCGTCATGGAAAAGCCGCTGGGCCAGCTTGCCGGGATCGGCTGGCAGGGCAAGCACACCAACCTCGTCAGCCGCACTCACGGGTCATGGCTGTTCCTCGGCGCGATCTACACCACGCTGGATCTGACGGCCGACCAGCCCCATGCAGACCGCTGCGGCTCCTGCACCGCCTGCCAGACGGCCTGCCCCACACAAGCCTTCCCCGCGCCCTATCAACTCGATGCGCGGCGCTGCATTTCGTATCTCACCATCGAACACAAAGGCCCGATTCCGCACGAATTCCGCGCCGCGCTGGGCAACCGCATCTACGGCTGCGACGATTGCCTTGCCGCTTGCCCCTGGAACAGCTTCGCTGTCGCCGCACAGGCCAACCGCGCCTTCCTGCCCCGCGCGGAGTTGACCGCGCCAAAGCTGGCGGAGTTGCTGGCGCTGGATGATGCCACGTTCCGCAAAGTGTTCAGCGGAAGTCCGATCAAGCGCATCGGGCGGGATCGGTGGGTGCGCAATTGCCTTTATGCCGCGGGGAATAGCGGGGATTTGGCATTGGTTGCGCCAGTGGCCGAGTTGCTGGGTGATGCTGACTCAGCGGTGGCCGACGCAGCGCATTGGGCAATGTTGCGTTTGAAACAGCACCACCCCCCGACCCCCTCCTCTGAAGAGGAGGGGGAGAAGAACCACACGTATCGCTAAAAGCCCCCTCCTCTTCAGAGGAGGGGGTTGGGGGTGGTGCCTTCGGCCTAAGCCAGCATCTCTTTCAAAGCCACACCCGCATCCGCCAGCATTTCCGGCGCAATCTGCGCGCGCGCCTCGACCAGCTTCTTGCCCTGCACATAGTCCTTGACCATGTTCACGCAGTCGAGCGCAATCACCTTGCCATGCTTCAGGTAAACCACCGAAAACGAACGCGCAGCTGGATCGCCGCGCAGAACCGCGTTGTCGTGGCCAGTGGAAAGCCCCACCGTCTGCAACCGCAAGTCATACTGGTTGGACCAGAACCACGGCGTCGCCTTGTAGGCCACCGGCGCGCCGCAGATGTCCTTCGCGGCGGTTGTCGCCATGTCATTGGCATTCTGCACCGATTCCAGCCGGATCACCGCGCCATCGGCAAAGTCGTTGGCATGGGCTGCGCAATCGCCGATGGCGTAAACATCGGGCAGCGACGTGCGGCAGAATTCGTCCACGTCCACGCCATTGGCACCAGCAGCGCCAGCCGAAAGCAATGGCCCGATGCACGGGATGATGCCGATGCCCACGATCACGATGTCGGCGGGCAGGACTGAACCGTCCTGCATCTTGACCCCGGTCACCTTGGTGCCATCGCCCTCGATGCAGTCCATCGCGGCATCGGTGCGCAAGTCCACCCCATGCGCGCGATGTTCGGCCTGATAGAATTCCGAAAGCGCCTCTCCGGCCACGCGCGCCAGCACACGCGGCAGCGCTTCCAGCAGCGTGACCGAGACATCGAACTTGGTCAGCACGGCCGCAGCTTCCAGCCCGATGTAGCCCCCGCCAACAACGACAGCGCGCTTGGCCCCGCCATCAAGTTCGCGCATCAGCCGGTCCGCATCTTCGCGCGTGCGCACGGCATGAACGCCGATCAGGTCCGCACCCATGCACGAAAGCCTGCGAGGATCGCCGCCTGTCGCCCATATCAGCTTGCCGTAACCGATCTCGCTGCCATCCCCCAGCTTCACGGTATGCGCCGCCGGATCGAGCGAAACGACCTCGCTCGACAGCTTCATTTCGATGCCCTTGTCCACCCAGAACTGTTCAGGGCGGATGCAGATGCGCTCGAATGTTTTCTCGCGCGCCAGATATTCCTTGGACAGCGGTGGACGTTCATAGGGAATTTCCGGCTCACGCCCGATCACCAGCACGCGGCCTTCAAAGCCATTCTGGCGCAAGGCAATCGCCGCCTGCGCGCCGCCGTGACCTGCTCCCACGATGATGACGTCTGCGTGTTCCATTCGAATCCTCTCCGCTTTCATCTGCCGTTTGGCCAAAAGCGCCGTAGCGTCAACCGGCCAGCGCGAAAAAGACCGTTGCGGAAAATCACATCTCGATAATCGTCCCGGCCAGCCGCTCCACCTCGGCGCGATCATGGCTGACATAGAGGATCGGCAGGCCGACTTCGTCGCGCAACCGCTCGATCACGCGCAGCACGTCCTCACGCCGCGCGCGGTCAAGCCCGGTCAGCGGCTCGTCCATCAGCAGGAAGCGCGGATTGCTCAGCAGCGCCCGCCCGATGCTCACGCGATGCGCCTCTCCGCCTGAAAGCGAACGCGGCCAGCGGTTGAGCAGGTGCGCAATGCCCAGAAACTCCGCCGCTTCCTCCAGCGTCATCAGCCCTTCGGGCTTCATCCCGTATGCCAGATTTTCCCGCACCCGCAGATGCGGAAACAGCCGCGCATCCTGAAACACATAGCCTGCCCGGCGTGCCTGCACTGGCACGTCAACGCCGCCCGCGCTATCGAACAGCACTTCACCGCCCACCACCACGCGCCCCGCATCGGGCCGCAGCAGCCCCGCCACCATGTTCAGCACCGATGTCTTGCCCGCGCCTGATGGGCCGAACAGCGCCGTAAGCCCCCCGCCTATGTGAAATGCACAGGCCACGACAGTGTCCCCCAACCGGCGCTCCACGGCCACTTCAAAGGACATGGCTGCCCCTTCCCATACGCCGCGCCATCACCTCGGACACGACCAACGCGGCCAACGAAAGCAGCACTGAAATCACCGCCAGCCGCGTCACCACGGCCTCTCCGCCCGGAACCTGAAGCGCACTGTAGATTGCCAGCGGCAGCGTCTGCGTCTCGCCCGGAATGTTGGAAACAAACGTAATTGTCGCCCCAAACTCACCCAAGGACCGCGCAAAGCCCAGCACCGCGCCTGCCACCACGCCCGGCAGCGCCAGCGGCAGGGTAATCGTGCGGAACACGCGCCAGCGCGATGCCCCCAGCGTCATCGCCGCAGCTTCCAGCCGCAGATCCACCGCTTCGATCGAGAGCCGCATGGCCCGAACCATCAACGGCAACGCCATGACCGCGGCCGCCAGCGCCGCGCCAGTCCAGCGGAACATGAACGTCACGCCCAGCGTCGCCTCAAGCCAGCGCCCCGCCGGTCCCTGCGGCCCGAAGGCCAGCAGCAGCAGCCATCCGGTGACTACCGGCGGCAGCACCAGCGGCAGATGCACCACGGCATCAAGCAGCACCTTGCCCGCAAAGCGCCCCCGCGCCAGCGCCCAGGCCAGCGCAAAGGCCAACGGCAGGCACACCCCAACCGCAACCGCGCTGACTTTCAGGGAAAGCCAGACGATGCCCCAGACATCAGGCTCTATCACCGCCCACCAAATCCACGCCGTGCCAAAATCCCCCGCCCTTCAGCCGAGATCAGGAATCGCCGGAAGGCTTCGGCATCACGGTGCGCCGAAGCCTTGAGCAGCGCCACGGGATAGGTAATCGGCGGATGGCTGCCAGCCGGAAACACTCCCACCACGCGCACGCTTTTTGAGGCGCGTGCATCGGTGGCATAGACGATCCCCAGCGGCGCTGCCCCGCGCTCCACCAGAGCCATCGCCGCGCGCACGTTCTCCGCGGCTGCCACCCTGCCCGCCACGCTGCTCCACACGCCAAGAGCAACCAGCGCCTCGCGCCCATAGCGGCCTGCCGGAACTGCCGCCGGATCAGCCATCGCCAGCCGCCCGCGCCCAAGCGCCTGCGCCAAGGGAAACCCGCGCCGAATGCCCAACGCCACTTTGCTCCCAGCGGGCGCGATCAGCACCAACCGGTTCTCGGTCAGCCGCGCCCGCGTGCCCGCGCGCAGCAAGCCCTTGCGCTGCACATAGTCCATCCAGATTTCATCGGCCGGGATAAACAGGTCTGCCCGCGCGCCCGCCTCAACCTGCCGCGCCAATGCAGATGACGCTGCAAACGACAGCACGGGCCGCGCATGGCCTTTGGCCGTCCAGCGGTCCGCCGCATCGTTCAACGCTTCCTGAAGGCTCGCCGCCGCCAGCACCAGCGGCCCGCGCTCCTGCGCTGACGCTGGAGCAAGGCCCGCCAACATCAGAACCAGCGCTAGAAGAGCGCGGACAAGACCTCTCATGCAATCTCCGGCAAGCTATGTCCGGGCGTATATAGTGAAAGCGCGGAGCGTCCAAGCCTTCCAGCAAACCGTCAGGCGTCGTTTCAGGACCACTGGATTGCTTCGTCGCTACGCTCCTCGCAATGACGAATTTGGGATATCATTCCATCGTCATGGCGAGCGCAGCGAAGCAATCCAGTGCGCCGCAGCAGTATTCTTACCGCCCCAGCAGCGTCCGCGCTTGGCTCGCCACCTGGGCCAGCATCGCAGGCGCCACAGCAGGCGCCGCCTGTGCCCGCGCCACCAGGCTGCGGAACTGCTTCACCGCCGCCGCATTCGCGCCCAGCCAGTCGCCCACGAACGTGTCTGGCGAAACCCCGTTCGAACGGGCCAGAAAATCCAGCCGCATCTGTTCGAAATCGCGCGATAGCCCGGCCACCAGCAGGCGTTCCCACGGATCGGACGGGTTCATCCGCCGCGCGGCCTGTTGTGCCCAGTCCAGCCCGAGCGTTGCGCCCAGATCCGCAAAGGCCCCGGTCAGCGCTCCCGCATCGACGTTCAGCTCGCCCGCCAGATGGGCAAGTCCCACCGCGCCGTCCATGTCGTAAAGATGCACCAGCCGCGCTGCGATTTCGGCAGGCGCCCCGGCTACCGCCAATTCGTCGGCCATGACCCGTGCCTGTTCCTGCGCCTCTCCGCGCAGCAATTGCGCTGCCGTATGCGAAAGCAGGCCCACGCCGCCGAACAGATCCTCGATCAGATCGCCCGGCTGCACCGACCCGTGCCCGGCCCGCAGCACATCGGCAATGTGCCCGCGCAGGCCCTGCGCTGTCCGCTCGAACAGCGCCAGTCGCAGCGTTTCGGGCATTGCTGCTGTATCCAGCATGTCCCACGTCTTGCGCAGATCCAGCAGCCGCTCTGCCGCCACAAAGGCCGCAACGATCTGCGCCAGCGAAACGCCCTCTTCCTCGCACAGTTCGAACGGCATGACCGGGCCAAGCCGGTTGATCACGCGGTTGGCCAGTTTGGTCGCGATAATCTCACGCCGCAGGCGATGGTGCGTGATTTCGTCCTCAAAGGCTTCCTGCATCTGCGGCGGAAAGGCCGCGATCAGTTCCTCTTCCAGCACCGGATCATCGACTACGGTGCTTTCCTCAAGCTCGCGCTGCAACACCAGCTTGCTGCTGGAAAGCAGCACCGCCAGTTCGGGCCGGGTCAGGCCCTGCCCTGCCGCCGCACGCCGAGCCAGATCTTCCGTGCCCGCCAACCCTTCCGTCTTGCGGTCCAGGTCGCCGCCTTCTTCCAACACATCGATCAGGCGCGACCACGATGGCATTGCCGCCGCCCCGCCACGCTCTGCAATGGACAGCGCCAATGCCTGAAGCCGGTTATCTTCCAGCACCAGATGGGCAACGTCGTCGGTCATCGAAACCAGCAGGTCTACGCGCGCATCCTCGGTCAACTTGCCGGAACGCTTCGCCGCCGCCAGCGCGATCTTGATGTTCACTTCGTTGTCCGAACAATCGACGCCGGCCGAATTGTCGATAAAGTCGGTGTTGATGCGGCCACCGTGGAGCGAAAACTCGATCCGCGCCGCCTGCGTGGTGCCAAGATTGGCCCCCTCGCCGATCACTTTGGCGCGCACTTCGTCTGCCGAAACGCGCACCGAATCGTTCGAAGGATCGCCCACGTCCACGTTGTTCTGCGTGCTGGCTTTCACATAAGTGCCGATGCCGCCGAACCACATCAGGTCCACTTGCGCGCGCAGGATCGCCGTGATCAGCGAATCGGGGTCGATCTCCGGCACGTCCAAGCCCAGCATTGCCTGCACTTGCGCCGAAAGCGGAATCGCCTTCATCGAACGCGGGAACACCCCGCCGCCTACGGAAATCAGCCCTTTGTCGTAATCGTCCCAGCTCGAACGCGGCAGCGCGAACATCCGCGCGCGCTCTTCCCAACTCGTGGCCGGATCGGGATCGGGGTCGAGAAAGATGTGCCGGTGATCGAACGCTGCCACCACTTTCAGCGCCTTGGACAGCAGCATCCCGTTGCCGAACACGTCGCCCGACATATCGCCGCAGCCCGCCACGCGCACCGGCTCGCTCTGCACGTCCACGCCCATTTCAAGGAAGTGCCGCCGCACCGAAAGCCACGCGCCCTTGGCGGTAATGCCCATCGCCTTGTGGTCGTAACCTTTCGATCCGCCGCTGGCGAAAGCATCGTCGAGCCAGAAGTCGCGCGATTCGGCGATGGCATTGGCCACGTCGGAGAACGTTGCGGTGCCCTTGTCGGCGGCAACCACGAAGTACGGGTCTTCACCATCGCGCACCACCACGGCATCGGGATGCACTACCGCGCCTTCGACGATATTGTCGGTTACCGAAAGCAGCGTGCGGATGAACACCTGATAGCTGGCTTTGCCCTCGGCCAGCCAGCCTTCGCGGTCGCGCACAGGATCGGGCAAGTGCTTGGGATAGAAGCCGCCCTTGGCCCCGGTCGGCACGATCACCGCATTTTTCACGCGCTGCGCCTTCATCAGGCCGAGCACTTCGGTGCGGAAATCGTCGCGCCGGTCAGACCAGCGCAGGCCGCCGCGTGCAACGGGTCCGGCGCGCAGATGAATGCCTTCAACGCGCGGAGAATAAACAAAAATCTCGCGCCAAGGCAGAGGCTTGGGCAGGCCTGGAACCATTGAGGAATCGATCTTGAACGCCAATGCCTCAGCCGCCGCCGGGGCAAAGGCATTGGTGCGCAGGATCGCGCCCACCAGCGCGCGGAACTGGCGCAGCAGGCGATCGTCATTGATCGCGGCCACGCCTGCAAGGCCCGCCTTGATGCGCTCTTCGGCTTCGGCAAAGGCAGCATCGCGGTCACCGGTGAAGGCCGGATCATGGCGTGCCACGAAAGCATCGACCAGGCCGCGCGTCACGGCAGGCGCGTTTTTCAGCGCTTCCACCACGGTCGGAATGCCAAACGTCATGCCCGCCTGCCGCAGATAGCGATAGAATGCGCGCAGCCAGTTGGCCTCGATGGCGGTGAGGCCTGTGGCAACGATCAGGCGGTTGAACGCATCGTCCTCTGCCGCTCCGTTCAGCACCGCCGCCAACGAACCTTCGATGGATTCGGCACGCGCCAGCAGATCGTCCACCGACGTATCCGCCGGGTGGGAAACGAGGAAATCGTGGATATAGCCCAGACGCCCGCCATCAAGCGGCGTCGGCATTTCCTCCAGCACGCGGAAGCCGAAGTTTTCCAGCACCGGCACAGCATCGGACAGCACGATCGCGCCCTCGCGTTGGTACAGTTTCAGCCGCAATGCCAGTTTGCTGGCGTTGCGGTGCAGGCGCGCGGCGCGGCGGGGGGCCTTGCTGCCTGCCAGCGTGCGCAACACGCGGATGTCGCAAGCCGCCTCGGCAGGGCCGGACGAATTGCGGTAGGAAATGGGGAAGGCATCGGCATAGCGCGCGGCAATTGCGGCTGCACGAGACAGGTCTTCGGTAGCGGCGAGTTCGCTCTCCACCGCGCCTGCCCAGCCGCGCACCATGGACTGCAATTGCAGGTCCAGCGCATCTTCATCAACAGGCGCGTCCTGTTCGCGCACATCCAGCACAAAGCGCAGCATGGCCAGCGTGCTGCCGTCCACTTGCAGCGCCCAATCAAGCACTTGAGCGCCCGCTGCGCTTTCCAGCATTGCCATGATCGAAAGCCGCACTTCGGTGGACAGTGCATCACGCGGCAGCCACACAAAGGCGAACATATGCCGGGCCAGCGGCGCCTCCACCAGCGCAAGGCGCGGACGTGGGCGGTCCACCAGGCTCATCGTCGCGGTGACAACACGCTCAAGATCGGCCTCGGCGAACGAGATCAGCAGATCGTGCGGCAGCGCGGTCAGCGCATGGACCAACGCCTTGCCGGCGTGGCCGTTGGGCGAAAAGCCGAACTTGTCCATCAGCTCGGAAAGCTGGGTGCGCAGGCGCGGAATGCGGTCCGGCGCGGCGCCCAGTGCGGCACTGGTCCACACGCCCGCGTGGACGGAAAGCGCTACCACCTTGCCGCCTTCGATGCGAGGCACGATGAACAGGTCGAGCGGCACGCGGCGGTGGACATTGGCGATGCGGTTCGCCTTGACGATCAAGGGCGCACGGCCCTTCCCGCTTTCGAACCACGCAAAGGCACGGTCATACGACGCATCGGCCAGCAGGCTGCGCTCGCTCGCGCGGCAGATGCCCAGCGGCTTTTCGAGCGCGCCGTCGCGGTGGCGCGTCACGCTGCCCAGTTGCGTCAGCATCCCGTCCGCCAGCCAGCGCAACAGCGCTGCGCCTTCGGGATCGGCCAGACCATCGGCATCGGCGCGCATTGCCGCCTGCATCATCGGCCAATCGGCCACGGCAGCGCGAACATCGGCCAGCGTTTCATCCAGCGCGGCAATCAGCGCGCGGCGCTGGCGCGCGTCGGCGCGTTCGGTTTCGAGGTAAACGATGGATTCGCGGCGTTCTCCGCTGGCATCGCCTGCCGGAAGATCGGTCAGCTTCCCCTCGGCATCGCGGCGCACGGCGGTGACGGGGTGGACCAGACGGTCGATGGTCAATCCTTGCGCGGTGATTGCAGAAGTGATTGAATCGACAAGGAAAGGCATGTCATCGTTGATGGCCGCAATGCGCAAGTGCCGCTCGGCACTGCCGGTTCCGCTGACGCTTTCAATGGCGATGGCAGGATCGCTGCCCTTGCGGATGGCAGCCGCACCAGCGGCGAAGCGGGCGGCTTCGGCCAGCCGCGCATTGTCGAAATCGCGGGCTTCATCGGGCAGCAGCGCTGCGGCGAAGCGTTCGGCGAGGGCGAAGGCGAGTGTATCGGTGGGTTCGGATACGGTTGCGGATGTTGACGCCATGGCGATTTTCCGGCTCTCCAGCACGAGAGAAATATTACCCTCGATTGTAATTATGCAATACAATCTTGTATCATTATTCCATATGCTAACCCAGACTGCGCGAGGTCACAAGTCCGGTTCACTGGCGCAGACGGCTTAACCTGCGGTTGTAACCTTTGGGGCGGTAAAAGGTGCCGATACCAAGGCTTTGCGGCAGTTCAGATGCAGCCAGGTGCATTTTGGTGTCGTTTAGGTGCATTTAGGTGCACTTCACGAATCCACCGTTTCGCGCGCTGCCTCAGCCGTCAGCCGCAGCGATTTCAGCCGCGCCGCCTGATCGAAAATCGATGCTGCAACAATAACTTCGTCGGCCCCTGTGCGTGCCTTGAAGGCATTCAGCCCCGCCCGCACCGTCTCCACCGTGCCGCAAGTGCTGACCTGTCGCACGTGCTCCAGCATGGCGAGCGCCTGAGGCGGGAGCGAGTCGCGATACCCAGGCACCGGCGGCTTCAGCTTGCCCGGCGTTCCGGTGCGCAGCGCAACAAAAGCCTGATCCATCGACGAGGCGAGCAGTTGCGCTTCCTCATCGGTATCGGCGGCCACCACGTTGATCGCAGCGGCGCAATAGGGGGCGTCGAGGAAGGCGGAGGGCTGGAATCGCTCGCGATAGATTTTCAGTGCGGAATCAAGGTGATCGGGCGCAAAGTGCGAGGCGAAGGCATAGGGCAGGCCGAGCATCGCGGCCAGCTGCGCGCCGAACAGGCTCGACCCCAGAATCCACATCTGCACTTTGGCGCCCTTGGCCGGATAGGCCTGCAACGGCACCCGCGCATCGCCTGCGAACAGGGCCTGCAATTCCACCACGTCCTGCGGAAAGTCCTCTGCCGCGCGGTTCGTATCCTTGTGCAGCGCGCGCATGATGCGCTGATCAGCACCCGGCGCGCGGCCCAGCCCAAGGTCTACGCGGCCCGGAAACAGCGCGTCGAGCGTGCCGAATTGTTCAGCGATAACAAGAGGGTTGTGGTTGGGCAGCATGATCCCGCCCGCGCCAATGCGGATGCGCGAAGTGCCCTGCCCGATATGCGCCAGCGCTACAGAAGTCGCCGCTCCGGCAAGGCCTTCCATCCCGTGATGTTCGGCCACCCAGTAGCGTTCAAACCCGCATTCTTCGGCCACTTTGGCGGCGGCGGCAGAGTTGTCGAGCGCTTCGCGCGCTGTCCCACCCTCGACCACACTGACCAGATCGAGGATGGAGATTTTCATGGGTTTGGCTTTTCGGTTGTTGGAGACGTGTTGGATGTAGGCACCGGTCCCAACTGTTCAAGGTAGCTTTTTGCAACCTTTCCCGCTTCACCATCCCCATCAACCGCCACAACCGATTCCCACGATTTGCGCGCGGCCTCATCCCGGCCCGAAAGCACAGCGATGACGCCTGCTTCAAGCCCGATGCGGGGATCGCGCGGATCGTATTTGCTGGCGATTTCAATGTCACGCTGCGCGCGGGGGAGATCATCCATGCGCCGCGCCAGCGTGGCGGAAAGCAGCCAGCCCTCCGGCGCTTCGGGGGTAAGGCGATGCACTTCGTCAAGCGCTGAAGCTGCCTCGGCGTTGCGGGCCAGCGCCACCAGAGCGCGCGACCGGTCGATCTGGATTTCGGCCAGCGCGGCGTTGTCTGCGCTGCCCTGTACCGCCACCGCGCGGTCCAGCCAGCCCAGCGCATCTTCCGGCTTTCCGGCGGCGAGCGCGGCGTTGCCCGCCATGCCCATCAGCGGCACGGCGGCAACTTCCTGCTCCTTGGGCACGCCTGCCACAGCTTGCGCAAAGGCTTCCAGCGCTCCTGCGAAGTCGCCCGCGTTCGAGCGCAACATGCCAAGGCACTGGTTGGCGCGGACTTGCTGGCCGGTGTCGCGGCTTTCGCCCAGCCAGGTCTGCACTTCGACCATTGCGGCGTCGGGATTGGTCTTTGCCTTGGCAAGGCAATCGGCAAGGCGGTCCTGTTCAGGCAAATCGGGGCGCTCCAATCCGGCCGCGCGATCTGTCTCGCGCTGCTGTTCCACACTGCGGCGACGCGGGATCGGCAGATCCGAGGGGCGCATCGGCATGGTGGCGGGGCCGATCTGCATGAGCGATGCTTCCTGCACTTGTTCTACAGCGAACAAGGGGGGCGGCAGATCGATCATGGGCGTCTTATCCTTCAAGATCGGCAAGTTCGCGCAAGAGCAAGGCAATATCGGCCACACGCGAAAGCCGGTGATCGCCGTCCTTGATCAGGTGGACCTGCACATCGGCTGAACGCAAGGCGCGAGCGAGGCGCAGCGAAATTTCCCACGGCACATCGGCATCGGCCTGCCCGTGGAGCAGGCGTACCGGCCCATCGAAAGCAATTTCCCCGCCCAGCCGCCGGTGCCTTTCGCCGTCGGAAAAGAACCCGGCATGAGTGGGCGTAGGCTCTGGCCCATAAGGATTTTCTTCATAGATCGTGCGGCCCGAGGCGAGTTCGATCCGCTGCGACTGGGAAAAGCCCCATTCGGTGAAATCGGGCGCGGGCGCGATGCCGACCAGCGCCTTGGCCCGCGCTCCCAGCGCTTCGGCAATCAGCAGCATCAGCCAGCCGCCCATGCTGGAGCCGACAAGCTGGACGGATTCGATGCCCAGATGATCGATCAGCGCCATCACCTCGTCGCGCCATTGTGACAGGCGACCATTGGCAAAGTCCCCGTCGCTTTGCCCGCAGCCGGTATAGTCCAGCAAAAGGCAGGCACGGCCCCTTTGCTGCGCCCATTCCATCACCGCCTGCGCCTTGCTGCCCGCCATGTCGGACATGTAGCCGGGGAGGAAGACCACAGTTGGTGCTGTGCCGGGAAGGTGGCGATAGGCCATCTGCTGGCCGGAGGGCAGGGTGAAGCGGATAGGGTCGGTCATGCCCCAGTCATGGTGCGGTAGGTGCGCCGGGGCAAGGCTGCGGTCCGGCTAATTCAGCGAAAGCGAGAGTGTTGCACGTGGAACGGTGTGGCTTGCGGGCGATGCGGGTGTCTCCGCCTTGCGCGGTCTGCTTGACGACATCGATGCGGCGGTGATGGCGACAGCGATGGCCATCCACATGCCGAAATTGCGACGGTTATCCTTGCAGAACACGGTCATTCTCCACGCTGGAAAATATCTTCGATCGGCAGTCCGAACAGGTCGGAAATGCGGAAGGCGAGGGGGAGCGAGGGATCGTATTTGCCGGTTTCGATCGCGTTGACCGACTGGCGGCTGACATCCAGCCTCTCGGCCAGATCGGCCTGGCTCCAGTTGCGCTCTGCGCGCAGCACCTTGAGGCGGTTGTTCATTCGGCGTTCCTTCCGCGCCGTTCCAGCAGAGCGTTGATTGCACCGCCGATCCCAAGGCCGACGAACCAGAAGAACGTGGCGCCAAAGCCGCCGTCTTCGGACGAGATAAGATCGAAGTTCTGCAACCATTCACGCACGCTGGTAATGACCAGTGTAAAGCCGGTGGCAAACAGCGTTTGGCGCACCATTAGCATCCGCAGATATTCGTCGGTCTGTTCCACCAGCAGGCGCATCACTGCCCAGACGACGCCGATGATCGGAAATGCGGGCAGCAGCGCAAGGCCATAGGCAAGCACGCCGTGCGCATAGCCATGCTTGAACATCAGCTTCGAGAAAATGAGCAGGCCGACATAGGCCGACATCAGCACGGCCAGCCTGATCGTGTAGCGGCGCACCGCGGGATTGTTCTTTTTGCAGGTCATTGGTCAAGCCTCCTTGATCTCATGACAAGGGTACTTGACTAGATTTGCCCCAGTGTCAAGTGTCATTGTCATTGTGACAATGTTGCTTGACCACTTTGGTGGATGACTCGGCGTCAATCGTCCGCTAAACACGGCCCATCATGGCACGCCACTTCACCCGCACTACAACCGCTACCCCCGCGAGCCGGGGGCGGTTGCTGCTGGCCTAGAGCCTGCCGCGATGCCGCCGCCCGGTTCGGGTGGGTTTGCGCATCGCCTCCCGAACCGACTTCAAATCCGATGCGCGCCCTTTCGGTGGCTGCGTTCCTGTGGCAAGGCACCGGCCAGATTGCGTTTCGCCAGATCGCTTAGAGAGTCCTGCATGTCCGAATTGCTGAAGATCACCCTGCCCGATGGTTCCGTGCGTGAGGTTGCGCCGGGAAGCACTCCGGCTGACATTGCCGCCGCGATTGGTCCCGGCCTTGCCAAGGCGGCGCTGGCGGCGCGGGTGGATGGCGAACTCGTCGATCTTTCGCGGCCTTTCACGGCTGACGCAGCGCTGGCGCTGGTGACGGCGAAGGACGAGGCCGAGGCGCTCGAGCTGGCGCGGCATGACTTTGCGCATATTCTGGCTGAAGCAGTGCAGGCACTGTTTCCGGGCACGCAGATCACCTTCGGGCCGAGCACGGACGACGGGTTCTACTATGACTTTGCGCCTGCCGAGCGGCCCTTTACCGAAGAGGATTTGCCCGCGATCGAGGCGCAGATGCGCAAGATCATCGGCGCGAACAAGCCGTTGCGCCGCGAGGTCTGGAGCCGCGAGCAATTGATTTCGCGCTGGAAGCAGCAGGGAGAGAGCTTCAAGGCGGAGTGGGCGGCGGAACTGCCGGGGGATGAGCCGCTGACGGTTTACTGGTCGGGCGACGACTGGCTCGACATGTGCCGGGGGCCGCACTTGCCTTCCACCGGCAAGCTGGATCCCAATGCCTTCAAGCTGACGCGCGTTTCGGGTGCGTACTGGCGCGGCGATCAGAACAACGCGATGCTATCGCGCATCTATGGCACCGGCTGGCTCAACAAGAAGCAGCTCGACGCGCATATGACGCGGCTGGAAGAAGCGGCCAAGCGAGATCATCGCAAGCTGGGTAACGAGATGGACCTGTTCCATCTGCAGGCCGAAGCGCATGGCAGCGTGTTCTGGCATCCCAAGGGCTATCTGATCTGGCGCGAGCTGGAAGCCTATATGCGCCGCGCGATCGATGGCGCGGGCTATCGCGAGGTGAAGACTCCGCAAGTGATGGACGCGCGCCAGTGGGAGCAGTCCGGGCACTGGGGCAAGTATCGCGAGAACATGTTCGTGATCCCCGATGAAGTGCCGAACGTGGATGATGAAGGCCCGGTCATCAGCGGCGAGGCCGACTGGATGGCGCTCAAGCCGATGAACTGCCCTGCGCACGTGCTGATCTTTCGGCAGGGGCTGAAAAGCTACCGCGATCTGCCGATGCGGCTGTACGAAAACGGCTGCTGCCACCGCAACGAACCGCACGGCGCGCTGCACGGGCTGATGCGCGTGCGCCAGTTCACGCAGGACGATGCGCACATCTTCTGCCGCGAAGACCAGATCGTCGACGAAGTGCAGGCGTTCTGCGAACTGGCCGACCGCGTCTACAAGCATTTCGGCTTTACCTACTCGATCAAGCTGGCGCTGCGCCCTGAAAAGCGGTTCGGCACCGAAGAGATGTGGGACATGGCCGAGAGCGAGTTGCGCGCGGCCGTGGTGCGCGCGGGGCTGGCGACTGAGGAATATGGCTGGGAAGAACTGCCGGGTGAAGGCGCGTTCTATGCGCCCAAGCTGGAATGGCACCTGACCGATGCGATTGGCCGTACCTGGCAGGTGGGCACGATCCAGTCCGACCGCGTGCTGCCCGAACGGCTGGACGCGAACTATGTGGGCGAGGATGGCGAGAAGCATCGCCCGGTGATGCTGCACCGCGCGATCTTTGGCAGCTACGAGCGCTTCATCGGCATTCTGATCGAGCATTTTGCCGGGCGTCTGCCGGTGTGGCTCGCCCCGGTGCAGGCGGTGGTGGCAACCATCGTTTCGGACGCGGATGACTATGCCGTTGAGGCGCTGGCCAAGCTGAAGGCGGCGGGCATCCGCGCCGAAAGCGATCTTCGCAACGAGAAGATCAACTACAAGGTGCGCGAGCATTCGGTGGCCAAGGTTCCCTACCTGCTGGTGGTGGGCAAGCGCGAGGCCGAGGAAGGCACCGTGGCGATCCGCATTCTGGGCGAACAGCACCAGAAGGTGATGCCGCTGGATGAGGCGATTGCCTTACTGAAGGGTGAGGCTTTGGCGCCGGATTTGAAGTGACCGCTTGAAGCACGGAACTGACCTTTCGCATCCTCCCCGGCACGGGGAGGGGGACCATGCGCAGCATGGTGGAGGGGGCTATCCGGTAAGCGTTGTGTTTGGGGGAGAGTCCCCTCCACCACCCTTCGGGCGGTCCCCCTCCCCGTGCCGGGGAGGATGATGCTCGGCCTGCCGCTTCTCTCCCTCGGCCTTTGCGCATTGGCGGCATTCGTTGCCGCATTCGTGCGCGGGCTGGCGGGGTTTGGCATGGCGATCCTGCTGGTGCCTTTGATCGGACTGGTGATTTCGCCGGGTGAGGCGGTGGTCGTCTCCAACATGCTGGGCCTGCTTATCGGGCTGGTTGGCGCGCGCAAGGTGTGGAACGCGGGCGAGACGAGCGCAGGCGTGATCGGCGGGACGGCGATGCTGCTGACGCCGGTGGGGCTGCTGGTGCTGTTCGCCACGCCGCCGGGGCTGGCGCGGGTGCTGATTGCGGGAGTGGCGATTGCGGCATTCCTGCTGGTGCTGCTGCCCGCCAGGCCGGGACACGCGCCGGGTACGGTGGAGACCGGGCTGACCGGCGCGGCGGCGGGGCTGCTGACGGGCTTTGCCGGGATGCCGGGGCCGCCGGTAGTGCCCTATTACTTGCGTCGTCCGATTCCGCGTGAAGTGGCGCGGGCTTCGATGCTCACGGTTTTTCTGCTGACGTCGATTGCCAGCACGGTTGCGGCGCTGGCGTTGGGGCTGGCTTCGTGGCGCGATGCGCTGTTTGCGCTGCTGCTGTTCGGGCCGGTGCTGGCGGGCAATCATCTGGGCAGCATGGCGTTCGGCAAAGTGAGCGATGCGGCGTGGCGCGGGTTTGTGGGGTTCCTGCTGGCGATGTCGGCGTTGATGGCCGTCGTGCGGCTGATAACGCCAAATTAAGCGGTTTCCCTTAAGTCAGGCTGCGATTGGACGCTTGAGGGACCGTAACCGCATGACCTTGCACTTCCGCGCTCTGGCTGCACAAGCCGCCGAAGACAGCGCGATCTCCGCACAGGAAATTCTGGCGCTGCGCCGGGCCGCTTGGCCCGATGGCAAGATCGATCCCGAAGAGGCCGAAGCCATCTTCATCCTCAACGACCAGATCGCCGAGCCGACGCGCGAGTGGTCGGACTTCTTTATCGAGGCGCTCGTCGAGTTCGTGGTGAATACCGCTGCGCCCAAGGGCCATATCTCGGTCGAGAATGCACGCTGGCTGATTGAGCGGGTCTCGCACGATGGCAAGGTGGGCAGCCTGACCGAACTGGAACTGCTGGTGCGCGTGCTGGAAAAGGCGGAGTCCGCGCCTGATGGGTTGCGGGTGTTCGTGCTGCAGCAGATCGAGCGCGAAGTGCTGACCGGCGAAGGGCCGACGCGTTGTGGCGGCGAGTTGCAGGCGGGCGTAATTTCAGCCGCCGAATGCACGCTGATCCGCCGCACGATCTTTGCTTCAGGCGGGGACCGTCCTGCGGGTGTGAGCCGGCGCGAGGCGGAGATGCTGTTCCGGCTGAAGGACGCGACGCTGGGTGCAGACAACGCTCCTGCCTGGGAGCGGCTGTTCGTGCAGGGGGTGGGCAACTACCTGCAGGGCTGGAACGGCGCGAAAGGCCTGACGCGTGAGCGGGCGGCCGAGCTGGAAGCGTTCATGAATGATCGCGGTAGCCATATCGGCAAGTTCTTTGGCCGCATGGCCCGGACCGATGTCAGCAGCTTTGCTCAGGCACTGCGTGATGTGGGCTTTGGGCGCAAGCAGCCGGAACGTGACGTCTTTGCCGAGGCTGCGCAGGATCACGCGGTGACCGATACCGAGAGCACCTGGTTGCAGGCGCGGATCGATGCCAACAATGAGGTCGACGCGCTCGATCAGGCTTTGCTGCGGTTTTTGGCCGAGGCTTAAACCGTAAAGCTTTCGCCGCAACCGCAGGCACCCTTGGCGTTAGGGTTCTGGAACACGAAACCGGCGGTGAAATCATCTTCCTGCCAGTCCATCGTGCTGCCGATCAGGTAGAGCACCGAGGCGCTGTCGATGAAGAACAGGCCGCCGGGGGTCTCGATCTTTTCGTCGAGCGGATCGGCCTGCATCACGTAGTCCACCGAATAGGCGAGGCCCGAGCAGCCCCGGCGCGGGGTGGAGAGCTTTACGCCGATCGCGCCTTCGGGGGCGGTGTCCATCAGATGCGCCACGCGCGCCTCTGCGCTGGCCGTGAGGATCACAGCGGCGGGGCGGGGGCGGCGGGCTTTGGTCTGGGTCTCGGTGTTCATGGCTTCACCTATATGGGGAGCGTTCAGAGCATTCCCAGCTCAAGCTTGGCTTCATCGCTCATCTTGGCAGGATCCCATGGCGGGTCCCAGACAAGATTGACTTCGGCATCGCGCACGCCGGGTACCGCCGAAACGCGTAGCTCCACTTCACCGGGCATCGATTCGGCGACCGGGCAATGCGGCGTCGTCAGCGTCATGTTGACGGTGACATCCGCATCGGGCGACACTTCGACGCCGTAGATCAGGCCGAGGTCATAGATGTTGACCGGGATTTCGGGGTCGAAAATCTCTTTCAGCGCATTGACCACGCCTTCGTAGATATCGCCGCCCGGCTCTGCGGGAGAGACGGCTTCGGGCTTGGCCGCGAGGAAGCCTTCAAGATAGTCGCGTTTGCGTTCGAGTTTGTCGGCAGCCGATTCTTCCGGCGCATCTTCCACGAAGGCGCGCTTGGGCGCGGCAACCGCTTCCACTTCCTCAACCACGAATTTGGGTTCGTTCTCGCTCATCCGAAGATCCTCTTGGTCCTCTCGATGCCGCGCACGAGCGCGGCAATATCGCTTTCATCGCTGTAGATGCCGAAGCTGGCGCGGGCGGTGGCGGGCACGCCAAGGTGCGCCATCAGCGGCTGCGCGCAGTGGTGCCCGGCGCGGATGGCCACGCCTTCCTCGTCCAGAATGGTGCCCAGATCGTGCGGGTGGACGCCTTCCAGCGCGAAGCTGAGGATGCCGGCGCTGTCTTCCGGTCCGAACAGG
>NZ_NCII01000043.1 GCF_002256775.1 Novosphingobium sp. 17-62-19
GATCGACGAAGTGGGCGCGATGCAGATGCTGGTGCCGCCTTCGAAGCGCAAGAAGACCATCACCGCGCGCGAGATCGAACAGGTCATCGCCACGATGGCGCGCATCCCGCCCAAATCGGTGTCGAGCGACGACAAGAAGGTGCTCGAACATCTTGACCGGGATCTGAAGCGTCTGGTGTTCGGACAGGATCGCGCCATCGAAGTGCTGTCTTCGGCCATGAAGCTTTCCCGCGCTGGCCTGCGCGATGCGGACAAGCCCATCGGCTCGTTCCTGTTCAGCGGCCCGACTGGCGTCGGCAAGACCGAAGTGGCGCGCAGCCTTGCCCAGATCATGGGTATCCCGCTGCAGCGCTTCGACATGTCCGAATACATGGAGCGCCACTCGGTCTCGCGCCTGATCGGTGCGCCTCCGGGCTATGTCGGCTTCGATCAGGGCGGGCTGCTCACCGACGCCATCGATCAGCAGCCGCACTGCGTGCTGCTGCTCGACGAGATCGAGAAGGCGCACCCCGATCTGTTCAACATCCTGCTGCAGGTGATGGACAACGGACGCCTGACCGACCACCACGGCAAGACGGTGGATTTCCGCAACGTGGTGCTGATCATGACCACCAACGCGGGCGCATCGGACATGGCGCGTCAGGGCATCGGCTTTGGCGACGTGTCGAAGGCCGACGCGGGCGATGAAGCGGTGAAGAAGATGTTCACCCCCGAATTCCGCAACCGCCTCGATGCTGCAGCTGGAACTGCAGCTGGCCGACCAGAACGTGCATATCCAGTTCGATGCCGATGCGCGCGCTTGGCTGGCCAAGAAGGGCTATGACAAGCTTTATGGCGCAAGGCCCATGGCCCGCCTGATTCAGGAGAAGGTCAAGAAGCCGCTGGCCGAAGAACTGCTGTTCGGCAAACTGGCCAATGGCGGCGAAGTCCACGTCAGCCTGAAGGAAGACGCGCTCTCGTTCGAGCTGACCCCGGCCGCGCCGAAGCTGGTCAAGAAGAAAGCCCGCAAGGGCAAGGCTGGTTCTGCCGCTGTCGAACAGCCTAACACCGACGAAGCTGAATAAGCTTCGGCTTGCTGGCAAAGATCAAGGCCTGCCTCTCGGGGTGGGCCTTTTTCTTTGAAAAGAAGGGGTTTCGCGCAGAGGCGCAGAGGAAGCAGAGAACGCAGGGAAGGAAAAAGCTGCCTATGGCGCAGCCGTTCCAATTCTGCTTCTCCGCGCTCTCTGCTTCCTCTGCGTCTCTGCGCGAACCACTTTTCTAACTGAAAGTTGCGCCGCGCGACTTCACGGCATGAAGGGCACTGGAACCCAAAGGCCGAACCGTCCATTTCATGACGATGGCCCCGCCCTTCTCCTGGCTCAAACCCGAACCTTTCGGCCTCCACATCGTCCCCGCCGACGCGTGGATTGATCCCGCCCGCGCAGTGGATACGGCGCTGGTCACCCACGGCCACGCCGATCATGCGCGCGGCGGCCACGGCCTCACCGTCGCCACGCCTGAAACGCTGGCGATCATGGCGCTGCGCTATGGCGTTCTCGAAACCGGCTCGACGCCCGTGGCCTATGGCGAGACGGTCACGCTTAAGGGCGGCGTGAAAGCCACCTATGTCCCCGCTGGCCACGTGCTCGGCTCGGCTCAGATCCTGCTCGAACACGCAGGCGAGCGGGTGATCGTGACGGGCGATTACAAGCGCCGCGCCGATCCCACGTGCCCACCGTTTCAAGTCACCCCCTGCGACGTCTTCGTGACCGAGGCGACCTTTGGCCTTCCCGTCTTCCGCCATCCGCCGATTGCCGATGAAATGGCCAAACTCCTCGCCGCGCGAGAGAACGACCAAGGCCGCTGCGTCCTCGTCGGCGCCTATGCCCTGGGCAAGGCACAGCGGGTGATCGCCGAATTGCGCGCGGCGGGTTTCGCCGACACGATCTGGCTCCACGGCGCGATGGAGCGCATGTGCCGCCTTTACGAAGACCACGGCGTCGATCTCGGCGATCTGCAACCCGTCGCCGGCGTGCCCAAGGCTGCGCTGGCCAACAGCATCGTCATCTGCCCGCCCTCTGCCCTGAACGACCGCTGGAGCCGCCGCCTGCCCGATCCAGTCACCGCCATGGCGTCAGGCTGGATGCGCGTGCGCCAGCGTGCCCGCCAGCGCGGCGTCGAACTGCCGCTGATCATCTCCGACCATGCCGACTGGGACGAACTGACCCAGACCATCACGCAGGTGAACCCCACCGAGACCTGGGTCACCCACGGCCGCGAGGAAGCGCTGCTGCGCTGGTGCGAACTCACCCAGCGCAAGGCCCGCGCGCTGGCTCTGGTGGGGTATGAGGATGAGGACGACTGATGGAGCGCTTCGCCGCCCTGCTCGACGCGCTCGCCCTCACCCCATCGCGCAATGCCAAGCTGGCACTGCTGGCCGATTACCTGCACGAAACGCCCGACCCTGACCGGGGCTGGGCGCTCGCCGCGCTGACCGATGGGCTGGACTTCCCCGCCGTAAAAGCCAGCCTGATCCGCAGCCTGATGGCCGAGCGGGTCGATCCGGTGCTGTGGACGTTGAGCCGCGAATACGTGGGCGATACGGCCGAAACCGCCAGCCTGCTCTGGCCCGAACCTTTCGGCGAACGCCTCGCCGCCCCCACCGTGGCCGAAGTCGTCGCCACGCTCCACGCCACCACCCGCACCACCGCGCCGACGATTCTGGCCGACTTGCTTGACCGTCTTGACGTCAACGGTCGCTATGCTTTGCTGAAGCTTGCGACCGGCGCCATGCGCATCGGCATCTCCGCGCGCCTCGCCAAAGTCGCATTTGCGCAGGCCTTCACCGTCAGCGTGGAGGACGTTGAGGAATACTGGCACGGCCAGTCACCGCCCTATGCCCCCCTGTTCGACTGGGCCGCGAACGGCGCGCCCCCGCCCCGCACCGATCTGCTCCCGCTGTTCCGCCCCTTCATGCTCGCCCACCCGCTCGAAGCCGAAAGCCTCGACCTTTCCCAATATGCCGCCGAATGGAAGTGGGACGGCATCCGCGTTCAGATCGTCCATGTCGCAGGAGAAACCCGCGTCTATTCGCGCAGCGGCGATGACATTTCCGCAACTTTCCCCGAAGTCACCGCCGCGCTCACCACCCCCTGCGTGCTGGATGGCGAACTGCTGGTGCGCGGCGCGCATCAGGGCGGCGAAACCGGCGGCGCGGCCAGCTTCAACGCGCTGCAACAGCGCCTTGGCCGCAAGATCGTATCGAAGGCGATGCTGGCCGAAGCCCCCGCTTTCGTCCGCCTTTACGACCTGCTGATCGAAGACGGCGAGGACCTGCGCGAATGGGCGTGGGAGCAGCGCCGCACCCGATTGGAAGCGCTCGTCCCGCGTCTTGACGCCACCCGTTTCGACATATCGCAGGTCATCCCCGCCAAGGACTTCGACGATCTGGCCGAAATCCGCAGCCGCGCGCGCGATGAGGCCATCGAGGGCGTCATGCTCAAACGCCGCGATTCGCCCTATGTCGCAGGCCGCCGCACGGGCTTATGGTACAAATGGAAGCGTGATCCGCTGCTGATCGATTGCGTGCTGATGTATGCGCAGCGCGGCAGCGGAAAGCGCTCGTCGTTCTATTCCGATTTCACCTTCGGTTGCTGGAATGGCGATCCCGATGCCGGGGCCGAACTCCTGCCGGTGGGTAAGGCCTACTTCGGCTTCACCGACGAGGAGCTGAAATTCCTCGACCGCCACGTCCGCCAGCATACCGTGGGCAAATTCGGCCCGGTGCGCGAGACCGACAAGTCGCTGGTGTTCGAAGTCGCGTTCGATTCGGTCCACACCAGCAAGCGCCACAAATCGGGCGTCGCCATGCGCTTCCCCCGCATCAGCCGAATCCGCACCAGACAAGCCCGCGCACGAGGCGGACCGGCTCGATACGCTGAAAGCCCTGATCGCAGATTGAACCGCTGACGCCAACTCACCCCCGCTCATCCTGAGCCTGTCGAAGGATGCTGACCCGGTGCGAGCATCCTTCGACAGGCTCAGGATGAGCGGAAGCGGGGCAGGAACCTCGGCTAACCATTCCCGTTGTGCAGTAAACAACGGGGAGAGAACGAAAATGTACAGCATCCTGCTGGCCGCGCCTGCTTTGGCTCTGGGCAAACTGGCTTGGGTTTCACTGCGCACCGGCAGCGAATGGACCCGCCATCACCAATGGGATGCCGTGGCCACCAACCTCGCGCTTGGGGCAGTGTTTGGCGGTATGGCGGCAAGTCTCGCGACAAAGGCGCTTCCAACCAGCAATTGACACCGGTCAATGTCGCTTTGCGCACTAGGCGGCACAGCAAAGACTCCCGATTCCCAGCCGGAGCAGACCCTTGGCCACACAAGCAGAAGCAGCCTCACCTTATGACCGTATCGGCGGCAGCGACGTCTTGCGCCGCATCACCGACCGCTTCTATGACTTGATGGACAGTGACCCGGCCTACAAGGCCCTGCGCGCCATGCACGCGGCAGATCTTGCCCCCATGCGCGAATCCTTGCCCGGTTTCCTTTCAGGCTGGTGCGGTGGCCCGCGCCAGTGGTTCGAGGCGAACCCCGGCAAATGCATGATGTCGATGCACAAACCCTTTCCGATCACACATAAGACCGCTGGCCAGTGGGCCGATTGCATGGCCCGTGCCATTGCCGATGCGGCACCTGACAATCGCGAAATTGCCGACGCCATGACGGACGTCTTGGCGCGCATGGCCAAAGGCATGGCGCTGGATTGATCTGCTCAATCCCGTCTATGCACCGCTCACAAAATCAGATTCAGATTGTTCAATTCCCGCTCATGCTGAGCTTGTCGAAGCATCTGGCACTTGAGTCGCGCTATCACCCTTCGACAGGCTCAGGGTGAGCGGGCTTTGTTGTAACTGGAGTGTAGGATAAGCTTGCTCCCATGATCCAGTACGATCGCCCGCGCCGCCTTTTTGCCATCGCCCTTGCCGCAATGGCCGGGTTCATCGATGCGGTGGGGTTCCTCTCTGCGGACGGTTATTTCGTCTCGTTCATGTCGGGCAACTCCACGCGCCTTGGTGTCTCGCTCGGCACAGATCCGGCGCGTGCAGCCATGCCCGCTGTTCTGATCGCGGGCTTCCTTGGTGGCGTCACGGGCGGCGCGCTGCTGTCGCGCTGGGCAGGCACCTTGCGCAAACCCGTGGTGCTGGCATTTGTAGCGCTCATGCTGCTGGCGGCAGCGTGTGGGCGTATGCTGGGCCTGCCCGTGCTGCTGCTGGGTGGCATGGTTGTGGCCATGGGCGCGCTCAACAACACATTCCAGCGCGGTGGTGAGGTCAGCGTGGGCCTTACCTACATGACCGGCGCGCTGGTCAAGCTGGGTCAAGGCCTTGCCAACGCCCTCGCCGGTCAGCCAAACAGCGGGTGGACTTCCTGGGCGAGCCTGTGGGGCGGATTGCTCGCAGGCGCAGTGTTGGGCGCGTTTCTGCAGGATCGCCTGCCGATGGGCTGCCTGTGGCTTGCCGCTGCCTATTGCGCCGGCATGGTAGCCATCGCGTTCAGGCTTCCGTCTGATGTCAGTCTTGGGGAATCCTGAACAGCTTCTCGCGCGAAGTTGCGCCGCGCAACATTTCGATCTTTGAAGGCGCAACCCCCAGCGCCTGTGCCAACAATGCCAGCACCGCCGCGCTGGCCTTGCCGTCCTCCGGTTTAGTGCGGACTTTCACCAGCACCTTGCCGTCAACGATCTCCACACCCTCACTGCGCGCGCCCGGCGTCACGCGCACCGCCAGCCGCCCCTCGCCATCGGCCAGCGCCAACAGCGCGGCGGCGGTGGGCAGATCAGCCTTCGGTCGTGCCAAGTACGGCTGCCTTATGCGCCTGCCCATTGAGGACATAATGCTGCACCCCGCGCTGCATATCCACCAGCGCCGCGTCGGTCAGATCGCGCATATAGGCCGCCGGACGCCCGCCCCACAGTTGCCGCGCGCCAATGCGCTTGCCCCCGGTCAGCATCGCGCCTGCCGCCAGCATCCCGTCGCTCTCGATCACCGCACCGCTCATCACGATGGCGCCGAGCCCCACGAAACCGCGATCCTCAATCACGCAGCCATGCACCATCGCCAGATGGCCGATCAGCACATCCTCACCGATGATCGTGGGAAAGCCATCGGGCTTGCCCGGCGCGGGGCTATCGACATGGATCACGCTGCCGTCCTGCACATTGCTGCGCGCGCCGATGCGGATGTGGTTCACATCCCCGCGCAGCACGCAATTGTACCAGATCGAAACTTCCGGCCCGATCTCCACATCGCCAATGATCCGGCATCCCGGCGCAATGAAAGCCGATTCATGGATACGCGGGGTCTTGCCGTTCAGCGTGATGATCGAAACATCGGAATACATCGCTTCAAGCCCCCATCAATCGTGCCGCATGGGCAGCGTGGTACGTCAGCACGCCAGAACAGCCCGCGCGTTTGAACGCCAGCAGGGTTTCCAGCACCATCGCATCGCGGTCAGCCGCGCCAGCAGCAACCGCCGCTTCGATCATCGCGTACTCCCCGCTCACCTGATAGGCGAAGACGGGCACGCCGAAGGCCTGCTTCACGCGCACAGCGATATCGAGATAAGGCAGCCCCGGCTTCACCATCACGCTGTCCGCGCCTTCGGCCAGATCCATTTCCACCTCGCGCAGCGCCTCTTCGGCATTGCCCGGGTCCATCTGGTAGGTTTTCTTGTTGCCTTTCAGCAGCCCGCTCGATCCCACGGCATCGCGGAACGGGCCGTAGAAGGCCGAGGCATACTTGGCGGCATAGGACATGATCTGCACATTGGCGTGGCCTGCATCCTCCAGCGCCTCGCGGATCGCGCCGATGCGGCCGTCCATCATGTCGGACGGGGCGATCACGTCAGCCCCCGCTGCGGCCTGATTGAGGCTCTGACCGACCAGCACTTCAACCGTCGCATCGTTCAGGACATAGCCCGCGTCATCGATCAGCCCGTCCTGCCCGTGACTGGTATAGGGATCGAGCGCGACGTCGGTCAGCACGCCGATGTCATCCCCGCAGGCATCCTTGATCGCACGGATGGCGCGGCACATCAGGTTATCGGGATTTAGCGCTTCCCTGCCATCTTCGCTGCGGCGATCAGGCTGAGTGTTAGGAAACAGGGCAAGGCAGGGAATGCCGAGCGCGACGGCTTCCTTTGCGCGCGCCACGATCCCGTCCACCGACCAGCGCGATACGCCGGGGAGCGAAAGGATCGGGTCTTCCACGCCCTGCCCTTCGGTCACGAACAGCGGCCAGATCAGATCTGCGGGCGTGACAAGCACTTCGCGGTGCAGTGCGCGGCTCCATGCAGTGGCACGGGTGCGGCGCAGGCGAGTCAGGGGATAGCTGGACATGGGACAAGGCCTAGCGAACCGGCCTAGCGGCCGCAATCACCGGATTGAATTCGCCCGGATCGCCGTGACTTGCGCCAGCTTGGATTTGAACGCGGCCAGTTGCGCCGGATCGACGGTAGCGCGCTGGGTAATCGACGTCATCGACAGCGGGTTCACCGTGCGGCCATTGCGGTACATCTCGTAATGCAGGTGCGGCCCGGTGGACAGGCCAGTGGAGCCGACATAGCCGATCACTTGCCCGCGCCGCACGTTCATGCCCGATGACACTGCAATGCGGCTCATGTGCGCATAGCCGGTACCGATGCCGCCGCCATGATCGAGCCGCACGTAATTGCCGTGCCCGCCATGCCATCCGGCAATGCTCACGCGGCCATCGGTGGCGGCATAGATCGGCGCGCCAAAGCCCGCGCCGAAGTCTACCCCGGCGTGCATCCGCACATAGCCAAGGATCGGATGGCGGCGTGCGCCGAAGTTCGATGTGATGCGCCCATTGACCGGGGAACCAAGGAATCCTGTCGTTTCCTGCGAACCTTCGGCCATGCCCTGTGGCGAATAGAACGCGCCGTCCTTGCCCCAGCGCAGCAGTTGCAGCACCGGCTTGTTCGCGCGGACCACACCGGCATAGATCAGATCGCCCGCCTGCTGCTCACCATCGGCGGCGCGGCGATTGGCGAAGACAAGGTCGAATTCATCGCCCGGTGCGATTTCCTCGAAGCCCATGTGATCGTCGATCGTGCGCAGATAGTCCTGCACCGCGGACGGCGGCGCACCGGCGGCGCGGGCCGAGCGGTAGAGGCTGCCGCCAACAATCCCACGAATGCGCATCGGCGCGGAGTCTACTGCGATGGCGTTGGTGGCGAGTGCCAAGCCGCCGCTGCTGCGTTTCACGTGAAGCGCGAGGTCGAAGCGAGGGCGGAAGGTCAGTTCCTCCAGCGGACGCGGCTGCGCAGGCGATGTGCGCGCGCCGAGGCGGATGGCAAAGCGGGTGCCGGGCGGGATCGTGCCCGGCTTTATCTGTCCGCCAACAAGATCAAGCACTTGCACGATGTCACTGCTGGCAAGGCCCGCCCGCTGCAACATGCGCGGGAAGCTGTCGCCCGCGCCCAGCGTCGCGGTCAGATCAATGCTCGGCCGCTCCGGCGCGGCGGCAAGCGGGATGACGGCTTGGGTCGCGGTCATGCGGCGACCATTGTCTGCGCCGAGGCTCAGAGGGCGAATTCCCTGGACGCGGAATTCATCAATGGACGATTCGTCGAGCGCGGTGAGCGGTGCGGCCTGGAGCGGCGCGAAGTTTGGCCACATCAGGACGGCGGCTGCACCCAGCGCGAGCATCGTGCCAAAGCCGCGAAACCAGCGCGCGCTGCCGATGTCCTCGGCAAGGTCCGGTGCGAGGTCTTTGGTGGCGCACCAGCGTTCGATTGCGGCGGTTAAGGTGCGTTTAGGTGCATTTAGGTGCGTTTTGGTGCTGTTCGGATTTGCACCCGATTCCGGCACAACTGGTGGCACGGTGCGCAGGCCAAAGCCGCTGCCCCCTCCCGCTCCGGCAAACGCCATCATCTGATCACGCGGTGTAAACACGCCCGGTCCTGTAGCCTCTTCGCAACCGAACTGCACGGACAAGGTTAATGTTCGGTGAAATCGCGCCTCAGCGCCAGATGTGCGGCATAAGAAAAGGGCGGAGGTTGCCCCCCGCCCTTTTGTTTGACTTGACCAAAGATCAGGCCGGTTGCGGGCTGGCTGAACCGCCGAATTTCTTGCCAGCGCGGGGCACGGCGGAGCCTTGTGCCGTTACCGGACGGGCCGGGCCGCTGGGCGATTGCGGGCGGTCCAGCTTGCCGTTTTCCAACAAGTCCTTGATCTCATCGCCGGTCAGCGTCTCGTATTCGAGCAGGGCCTGGGCGAGGAGGTGCAGCTTGTCTTCGTTGGTCTTGAGAATATCGGTCGCGCGGGCGTGTGCGGTATCGACCAAGCCGCGGATTTCGCTGTCGATCAGCTTGTTGGTCTCGTCCGAAGCAAACAGGCGCGCTGAGCCGCCCATGCCGAGATAGCCTTCCTGCTGGTCTTCGTACTGCAGCGGCCCGAGCTTTTCGGACATGCCCCACTTGGTGATCATCGAGCGCGCCAGCGAGGTGGCGTACTGGATGTCGGACGAAGCGCCGGACGATACCTTGTCATGCCCGAAGATCAGTTCTTCAGCCACGCGCCCACCCATCGAGACCGAGAGGTTGGCGTGCATCTTGTCGCGGTGGTACGAATAGCTGTCCCGCTCAGGCAGGCGCATGACCATGCCCAGCGCGCGGCCGCGCGGAATGATCGTGGCCTTGTGGATCGGATCGGACGCCGGTTCCTTGACCGAGACGATGGCATGGCCCGCCTCGTGATAGGCGGTCATCTTCTTTTCGTCGTCAGTCATGACCATCGAGCGGCGTTCCGCCCCCATCATGACCTTGTCCTTGGCGTCTTCGAATTCCTGCATGGCGACCAGACGCTTGTTGCGGCGTGCGGCAAGCAGGGCGGCTTCGTTGACGAGGTTGGCCAGATCGGCGCCCGAGAAGCCCGGGGTGCCGCGTGCAATGGTGCGCGGATTCACGTCTGGTGCCAAGGGCACCTTCTTCATGTGAACCGAAAGGATTTTTTCGCGGCCTTCGATATCGGGGATCGGCACCACGACCTGACGGTCAAAGCGGCCCGGACGCAGCAGCGCCGGATCGAGCACATCGGGGCGGTTGGTGGCCGCGATGATGATGATGCCTTCGTTGGCTTCAAAGCCGTCCATTTCGACCAGAAGCTGGTTCAGCGTCTGTTCGCGTTCATCGTTGGAATTGCCGAGGCCGTGGCCGCGATGACGTCCGACCGCGTCGATTTCATCAATAAAGACGATGCACGGCGCGTTTTTCTTGGCCTGTTCAAACATGTCACGCACGCGGCTTGCACCGACGCCGACGAACATTTCCACGAAGTCCGAACCCGAAATGGTGAAGAACGGCACGCCTGCTTCACCCGCGATGGCGCGGGCCAGCAGCGTCTTGCCGGTGCCGGGCGAGCCGACCAGCAGCGCCCCCTTGGGGATCTGGCCGCCAAGCTTGGAAAAGCGTGAAGGATCGCGCAGGAATTCGACGATTTCTTCCAGTTCTTCGCGCGCTTCATCGATACCGGCAACGTCATCGAATGTGACTTTGCCCGAACGTTCGGTCAGCAGCTTGGCCTTCGATTTGCCAAAGCCCATCGCGCCCGAACCGCCGCCCTTCTGCACCTGACGCAGCGCGAAGAACGCGACGCCGAGGATCAGCAGGAACGGCAGCGAATTGGCGATGATCCACATCAGCATATTGGGCTGTTCAGCCGCCTTGCCAGCGTATTGGACACTGTTTTCCTGCAGCAGGCGCGGCAGATCGGAATCGCCGGGAACCGGAACCGTGGTGAACTGCCCACCGTTCTTGAGCGTGCCGGTGATCCGGTCAGGCGCGATCTCTACCGCGCGCACACTGCCATCAGCCACCTGGCTGCGGAAAGCCGAATAAGGAATGGTCGTGGATGCCTGATCGACGCGCGAGCCGAACATCGAGACCACCAGCAGGAGGGCAAGGAAGATACCGCCCCATACAAGGAGGCTCTTGATCCACGGGTTGCCCTGAGGCTGGTCGTCGTTCATCGGTGGTCTTTCCGCATTCGCCAAAACGGCGCTGTCCCGTTCAATGTAGGGCTGACCGGGTAAATCGCAATATAACGCGATTAGGGAATTTCAGCGACCTGCCCTGAAGGCGGATCAGCCTTTGTCGTTTCGTTCTGGCGTGCGGGTGAAACGCCACGGCGTGCGGCGGCCATCACCCTTGATTCCGCCGAGCGTGGCGACGCCCCCTTCTTGTAGAGTCGCCAGCCAGCGGACGAGGCTTGGTCCACGTGGGAAACATCTGCCAAAGGCGGCGAGGATGCGTTCCAGCACCCGCATGGCGATGACTTGCGGCAGGCCGGGCGGAGGGTTCCACGTGAAACCCTCTGCGGTCTGTTGCACGTCCTGCCAGATGTTATCGACTGCCCATTCGAGCGCGCCATCTGCCTGTGCCAGATGGCGGGCACTGTCGGCAAAGCCATTGGTGATGAAGGCATCGGATGACGACAAGGCGGCGCGAATGCGAACCCTTTCGAAAGTGGAATCGCGATTGGAGGGATCGTCTGCGGCCGTAAGCCCGGCAGCCTCGACGACTGCAAGCAGATCTGCCCGTCTCCAGTCCAGCAGGGGGCGCAGCAAGGACAGGTCTGCACAGCCGGGGACTTTTGCGCGCGAGCGCATTCCGGCAAGACCACGCAAACCGGCCCCGCGATTGAGGCGCATGATCATTGTTTCGGCCTGATCATCTGCATGATGCGCAGTGATGAGCGCAACGAGGCCCTGTTCATGGCACCATTGCCCGAGAACGGCATAGCGAGCGGCGCGGGCACGTTCCTGCACGGCGCTGCCCCTGGCCAGCGCGAGCGCGAATGTGTGGTGGGGAATGCCGCGCGCCGCACAGTGCGCGGCTACCATCGCAGCCTCGTCAGCAGCTTCGGGACGCAATCCGTGATCGACCGTGGCGACGGCGAAGTTGCGCGGCGCAACTTCGTGGAACAGCAGCAGGAGGGCGAGGCTGTCTGGCCCGCCAGAGACAGCAAGGCCGACTTTTCCGGCAGGAGCGACCGCCTGCCACTGTGCGGCAAAGCGCGCAGCAGCGGCGGTCAGCGTATTTCCGAGACCATTACTTGCACTTCACGGACGCGCGGGCAGCGTCATACTGGGTTTTCAGGCGACCGATGACCACTTCAGGATAAGTGGCGGCCATTTCCGCATAGGCACCGCAGGCCTTTTCCGTATCCTTCAGCTTGACCATGGCATTGCCGAGATAGAGCAGGCTGTCGGGCGCGCGCAGGCCCTTCTTGTCAGCCAGATAGTTCTGCAAAAAGAACTGCGCGGCGGTGCCGGGCTTGCCATCATCGAGCCATGCGCGACCCAGCAAGTTGCGACCATGGCTGATCAGCTTATGCTTGGGATAGCGGTCAACGAAGATTTGCAACTGCTGCTGCGCTTCGGGATAGAACTTGGCTTCCCACAGGCGGAAACCGTACATGTATTCGTTTTCGCCTGCATCGGCAGTGGTCGGCTTTTCGATAGCCTGAACAGCGGCGACGCGTGACGCGGGTGGCGTGGCTGGCTTTGCAGCGGGAGGCGTTGCAGGCTTGGGCGTGCTGACAACCGGAGTTGCTGCAACCGGCGTGGCCGTACCGCTAGGCGGTGAAACGGCATCTGACGGGGGCGCGGCAGCCGCTTCGAGCCGGGCGAGGCGCTCTTCCAGTTTGGCCGCCCGGTTCTGGCTTTCCTCGACTTGCGCGGTAAGCCGGGCCATCTGCGCTTCCATCGCATCAATCCGTGCGAGAATATCGGTAACCGCAGAGGCGGCAGGCGTGCCGGTGATCGTGCCTGGCGTTTGCCCGGCGGTGATTTCGGGAACGAAGGTTTTGCCCGCGCCATCGGGGAACACCTTGCGCTGGAGCGCGCGCAGTTCCGCCTCAATCCGGCGCATACGCACTTCGGAATCGGCCTGGGCTGACGATTGCGCAAAGACCGGGGCCGCGACCGGAGCCGCAAGGCTGAGGAAAAGCGCGGTGAGCGGCAGCGTGCCGCGAAGTTTGAAAGTCATCGTCATTCCCGTTTCACAGGCCTGTTGCAAAGGCACACACGATCCCTGCGCGCGCCTTCAAACCGTTTGGCAAACCGTTTGGCGTTAACCGTGCTGCATCAATGCCCCAGAGCGCGCGGCAAGTCGAGATAGGCTCAACGCAATCCGGTGGATGCGGGGGGATTTTCGATAGCGGGCGCTTCAGCAGAGGCAGTCTGAACGTCGCCTCCGGCAGGCGCAGCGGCCGGGGTGACCGTGCGATTGCTGGTGACAGGCGTGCGAGGGCGAGGTGCCCGGCTGGCGGTCGCTCCCGCTGAAGCCGGCGCGGTTGCAGGCGTTGTAGATGAAGCAGCAGGCGCAGGCGCAGGCGCACCGCGTGCAAGCAGTGCCGCAGCGCTGACCGGCACGTTTTTCACAATGCCTTCGCGTTCAGCAATCTTGGGCACTGGCTGACCGCCGATGGTGATGTTCAGCGCATCGGGGCGGCCGGTCCACAACTGCGGGTTCTGCGCGGTTTCGGGCACGGTGAAGCTTTCACCCATCGCAAGCTGCTTTTGCAGGATCTGCTGGCCCGGCCCGTCATAGAATTTGACCCAGATCGCCTCTTCGGTGGAGGTGAACACCACCGGGCCTGATGGGGCAGCGTTGGGCAATGGCACGACGGCAACCTGGCCCGATGCAGCGGCGGCAGGTTCCTCGTCCGCGCCGACCAGCGATGGCAGATCGGCGGATGGCATGTAGTAGCTGCGCCAGAACACCAGCCCGGCCAGCGCAATCATGATGGCGAGGCCAAGCGCCAGCCAAGTGGTGATGCGCGTTGGCGTTTTGGCGGGATCGCCGACTTCGAACTGGTTAATCACGCGCGGCGGCGGAGGCGGGGCCTGGGTGTCGAGTTCGGCCCGGATGGCATCGGTTACGGTGTTCGCATCAAGGCCAACCGCGCGGGCATAGCTTTTGCCGAAGCCCAAGGCATAGGGGCGCCCGGGAAGCGCGGCATAATCGCCGCTTTCCAGCGCTTCAAGATGTCGACTGGTGACGCGGGTGCGCTGCGACAACTGCTTGATGTCGAGGCCCGCTGCTTCGCGCGCGGCACGCAAAGTATGCCCCACGGCGGTGCGTTTCGGCTCGCCTGCGGGGATCGGGGTGTCACTCGTACTGGTAATGGCCTGCAGACCGCCGGCTTCGGTCAAAACGCGACTCCCGTTATTTTCACTTAGTGTTTGGCAACCGTTTATGAAGGCTTCGCTGCAATGCCGCGAAAGTCAACGGTGTTAACGGAAAAGTGGCAGATTTCGGCGATGAATTGCCCTTTTGGTCCCGTCAATCGCACTCGATGCCGCGTTCGGACGCCCATGCGGCGAGCGTAGCGCGCATGTCGTGCGGCGGTTCGGCAAGCCACCGGTTCATCGCGCTCTGAATCTCGGCCATATCAACCTTGCGCACCAGTTCCTTGACCGGACCGACAGCTGCGGGGGTGATCGACAAGCGTGTGATGCCAAGGCCGAGCAAGGCCAAAGCTTCCAGCCGCCGCCCGCCCATCTCGCCACAGACGGTGACATCGGTGCCGAACGGCGCAACCGTGGTTACCACGCGGCGCAGGAAGCGCAGGATGGCGGGGCTGAGCCAGTCGTAGCGCTCGGCTAGCTTGGGATTGGCGCGATCGGCGGCGAAGAGGAACTGCGTAAGGTCGTTGGTGCCAATCGACAGGAAGGACAGACGCGGGGCGAGGACGTCGAGCCATTCGGCCAGCGCCGGGACTTCGAGCATCGCGCCATAGCGGATCGCTTCGGGCAGGACCTTCTTGCGCTGGCGCAGGAAGGCAAGCTGGCCATCGAACACGGCCTTCGCAGCATCGAATTCCCACGGTTCGGTGACCATCGGGAACATCACATTGAGCGTCTTGCCGCCAGCTGCTTCTAGCAGTGCGCGGGCCTGCACTTTCAACAGACCATCGCGTTCGAGTGCGACACGCAGCGCACGCCAGCCCATGGCAGGGTTTTCTTCGGCCTCACCCTCGTTGTGGCGCAGATAAGGCAGTACTTTGTCGCCGCCGATATCGACCGTGCGGAACACCACCGGCTTGTCTCCGGCAGCATCAAGCACATCGCGGTAGAGCCGGGTCTGGCGTTCACGCGAAGGGAGTGTGGCCGAGACGAGGAACTGGAATTCGGTGCGGAACAGGCCGATGCCGTCCGCGCCGGTGAGGTTCAGCATCGGCGTATCATCACGCAGGCCCGCGTTCATCAGCACGGTGACGCGGGTGCCATCGCGGCTGAACGGCTCAACCTCGCGCATGGTGGCGTAGTGTGCCTGCCTTTCGCGATTCTTGGCAAAGCGCGCTTCGAAGGCCTCGATCAGTGTCGGCGCGGCGCGTACATCGACCACGCCCTGATCGCCATCAAGCAGCAGGTGATCGCCATCGCGGATCTTGCCGCGCAATGCGCGCATCCGGCCGACCACCGGAATGCCCATGGCGCGGGCGACGATGACGACGTGCGCGGTAAGCGAACCTTCTTCGAGAATGACGCCCTTCAAGCGCCGCCGGTCATATTCCAGCAGTTCCGCCGGACCGAGGTTGCGCGCGATAAGGATGGCATCGCCCTTCAGATCCATTGTGGCGGCGGTGCCCAACTGGCCTGAAACGATGCGCAGCAGTCGGTTCGACAGATCCTCAAGATCGTGCATCCGGTCTGCCAGCAGAGGATCATCGATCTGGCGCATCCGCATACGGGTGCGCTGCTGGACACGCTCTATCGCAGCTTCGGCGGTAAGGCCGGAATCGATCGCTTCATTGATGCGGCGTGACCAGCCTTCGTCGTAGGCGAACATGCGGTAGGTTTCGAGAACCTCCTCATGCTCACCACCCATGCCGAATTCGGCCTGGCTGGCCATGCGATCAATCTGTTCGCGCATCTTGTCAAACGCGAGGTAGACGCGCTGGCGTTCAGCCTCGGTATCTTCGGCGACGATGTGTTCGATGGTGACGCGGGGCTGGTGGAACACGGCCACGCCGCTGGCGAGGCCCTTGACCAGCGTGAGGCCGGTGAGGCGATCTGGCCCGGTGAGGTGTGCAGGAACGCCCAGCGCTTCTTCATCATCAATCAGTTCGGCATTGGCGATCAGTTCGGACAGGACCATCGCCACGGTCTGCAGCGCCTCAATCTCCACTTCTTCATAGCGGCGCGGTTCGACATGCTGGACGGCGACGACGCCGACTGCACGTTCACGCCGGACGATGGGCACGCCTGCGAACGAATGGAACTTTTCCTCACCCGTTTCGGGGCGGAAGGCAAAATCAGGGTGTGCGGCGGCTTCGGCAAGGTTGAGTGTTTCGACATTGCCCGCAATCGTGCCCACCAGACCTTCGCCCGTGGCGAGGCGCGTGACGTGAACGGCCGCCTGATTGAGGCCGCGCGTGGCGAACAGTTCAAGCATCCCTTCGCGCAGAAGGTAGATCGAGCACACCTCGGAATCGAGGTTTTCGCCGATCACTTCGACGATCTGGTTGAGCTTGGCCTGAGCACCGGCGCGTGAGGCCATAACCTCGTGCAGGGAGGTGAGAATCTGACGGGCGGCGGTAACGGCGCTGAGCATGGGCATGTGATTAGCCTACACTGTGCGATTTGGGAATGTTGCGTGAAATCCGATGCGGTGCGGAAAGTTTTACGGATAGGTATTTGTTGCCTGATGGGTGAGCAAGCCGCAGCCATGGCTTGCAGGGAGCGGGCCGGTGCCGCCAGCCTTTCGCGGATGCGAATGGCGTACCAAACAAAAGAGCCGCCCAATCGAGGGCGGCTCCGTGTGTTGCCTCAGGAAGGCGGCGCGATCAGTGGAGACCGGTGATCTCTTCCTTAATCTTCAGCTTCTTTCGTTTGAGCTGAGCCACCAGCGTTTCATCAGGGAGGGGCCGGGACATTTCCATCTGGATCTGTCTTTCGAGACCGGCGTGCTTGTTCTGGAGAGCGCTGATGTGCGTCGATTCCATGCGTTTTCCTCCTTTAGGGAATGCCCCCTTCAGATACCCGCACAAGGCCATCCCCGTGCGGGGCGGCGGCGCCTGATATGCCTTCGTTGCTGATTGTTTCCGACTCAATCAGGCGGCGCGTTGTCATGGTCCCACAATCGCCGTATCTTGCAAGCCAAACCACGTCGGGACGTCCGCGTTACGGGTTCGACCGTAGGCCGCGCGCAAGACCCGATTCAGCGTGGCCGGTCTTGAATCTAGGAGTTGGGCGTACAGTGACCGAAGAGGAAATGCGCAAGCGACTGGCTGCGCTGAGCATCGAGCACCGTGATCTTGATGCGGCAATCGATGCGCTGACGCTGGCAGGGGCGCGCGACCAATTGCAGATCGCCCGGCTGAAAAAGCGCAAATTGCTGCTGAAAGACCAGATCGCGATGATCGAGGACTACCTTATCCCTGATATTATCGCCTGATTTCATTGGGATAAGTCGATCAACCCCAAGGCCCGACCTGTCCCGTTAAGATACGTTCAGGAAAGGGACAGTTACAGATTGGTTGCAGCCTTGGCGAACCGCCGTGCCGCAGCCTATGCGCTGTTCATGGCCTTACTGCCCAGTCTGAACCCGCGCATCGTCGAAGCGCTCTATGCCGAAGCTCTCGGCCTTGCTGAAACCGTGCGCCTGCGGTTTGAGCGCCTGCGACAGGACACCGCGCGTGCCACTGGTGCGGATGACGAGGACTTGCGCCGGGTACAGGTGAGTTGCGAGGCCCTGCGCACCACCACGCGGGTGATGCATTGCCTTGCATGGCTGCTCAATCACCGCGCGCACTTTGCAGGCGAGCTTTCCGAACTGCAACTGCGCCGCCATGGGCGCTTGATTGCCAACTTTCCTGCGAGCGAGGCCGCGGTGGTCGATACGCTGCCGATGGACGTGCAAGTGCTGGTCCATGAAAGTGAGCGGCTTTACCAGCGTATCCAGCGACTGGAGCAATCATGGCGCACGCAGGGTATCAGTGGCGATAGCGCGGTGCGGCGCTTGCGCGAGCGGCTTTCGCACGCGGTTGGCGCGTAATTACCTGATTTTGCACGGCCTGTTTGACGTCATGATGCCGCTGGCAACATGCTTTCGAGCAGCGCCACTTCCTCTGCACTGAACCACAAGCCCAGCTTTGAGCGCCGCCACAACACGTCCTGCGCGGTTTGTGCCCATTCGCGGGTAACAAGATGGTCCAGTTCGGCCTCGGTAAAACCCTGCCCGATCGCCCGCCCCATATCCCCCCGGACGAAACCCAGCGCTTCGGTGCCATAAGCGCGGGCAAGCCGATGGATCGTGGCGCGTGACAGATTCTGCGCCTGAGCGTGGATTTCCTGTTCGAGCGGGGCGAGATTGTCGGCCTCATCCAGTCCATCGGGCTGGAAATCACCACCGGGAAGCGGGGCGGTGGCCGTCCATCCCGCATTGTCCATCAGGCCGAGGCGTTCGAGCGCGGCTTCGGCCAGCGTGCGGTGCGTGGTGATCTTGCCGCCGAGCACCGATAGCAAGGGCGCGCTGTGGTGATCGCTGCCCCGATCCAGTTCAAAGCGATAGCCGCGTGTGGCAGCTTCCGCCTTGCCGTTGCCATCGTCTGCCAACATCCGCACCCCTGCGAAAGTCCAGACCACGTCATCGCGGGAAAGCTGGCGACGGAAGTGACGGTTGGCGGCATCGAGGAGGTAAGTGATTTCCGCCTCACTGATCTGTGGCGGATCGGCGTCGACCTCCTCCTCGCTGTCGGTCGTGCCGATCAGCGTGAAGGCGTGCTGCCACGGGATTGCAAAGCACACGCGGCCATCGGGCAATTGCAGGAAAAGCGCGCGCGGATCGTCATGCAGGCGCGGCACGACGATGTGCGAGCCACGCACCTTGCGCAGCGTGGCGGGTTTTGGAGCGTGAGCGATGCCGAGCAATTCGCCCACTTGCGGGCCTGCGGCGTTGATCGTCATGGCGGCGTGGAATGTTTCCGCTCCCGCTTCGATGCGCCAGAGATGCCCTTCGCGGCGCAGCGCGGTGACCGGGCAGCGGGTGCGCACTTCGGCGCCCCGATCCGCCGCATCGCGGGCAAGCAGCACGACCAGCCGCGCATCGTCCACCCAGCAATCGGAGTATTCATAGCCGCGCCGGATTTCAGATTGCAGCCCCATGCGGCCTTGCAGCTTTACGCGCTTTGCCGGCGGCAGCAGCTTGCGCCCGCCGATCCTGTCATAGAGCCAAAGCCCGGTGCGCAGCATCCACCAGGGGCGGCCTTCGGGCACGAAAGGCAGGACGAAGCGCATCGGCCAGATGATGTGCGGAGCTTGGCGCCACAGGATTTCGCGTTCGTGCAAGGCTTCGGCCACAAGCGCGAATTCGCGATGCTCAAGATAGCGCAACCCGCCGTGGATCAGCTTGGTCGAGGCCGAGGACGTGCCCTGCGCCAGATCGCCGCGTTCCAGCAGCAGGACCGAAAGGCCACGCCCAGTTGCATCGCGTGCAATGGCCGCGCCGTTCACCCCGCCGCCGATGACGGCGAGATCGTATGGCACGTCGATTGCGCTTTCCATCACGCCACCCTGATACGCGCGGTCAGATTGTGCAAGGTTGCATGGGAGCAGGACAATGCCCATACCGGATGCATGGCCCAAATGCCCCCCATACCCGATCGCAGCGAATGGCCCGTTGGCCGCTCTGAACAGCTCGAACCTTTGGTGCGGCGCGTGCTCGCGCCCAATCCTTCGCCGTACACGTTCACCGGCACGCAGACGTATATCGTTGGCGCGGGGGCTGAAGTGGCAGTGATCGATCCGGGGCCTTATGGAATAAGCGACGCCATCGGCATGGAAAGCGAAGGCCATGTAGAGGCAATCATTGCGGCAGTGGGCGATGCCAAGATCGCGGCGATTGTCTGCACGCATACGCACCGCGATCACAGCCCGGCCTCGCGCCCCTTGCAGGCAGCGACCGGCGCCCCGATCATCGGTTGCGCGCCGCTGACACTGAATGATGACGGCCCGCGCGCCGATGCCGCCTTTGACGATGACTATGTGCCTGACCGCGTTCTGGCCGATGGCGAGCGGCTTTCTGGCGATGGCTGGACGCTGGAAGCGGTGGCCACTCCGGGGCACACCAGCAACCACTTATGCTATTCGGTGCTGGAAAGTGGCGCTCTGTTTACTGGTGATCACGTGATGGGCTGGTCAACTTCGGTGGTTTCCCCGCCGGATGGGGACATGGCGGCCTATATGGCAAGCCTGCAGAAGCTCTATGATCGCGAAGATCGCGTGCTCTATCCGGCTCATGGGCCGCAGATCGATAATCCGCGCCAGCTGGTGCGCGGCATGATGGGGCATCGGCGGCAGCGCGAGCGCCAGATCCTGCGGCTGCTGGAGGATGGCGGACCGCATTTCATCCCTGAATTTGTAAGCGCGATGTACAAAGGGCTGGACCCCCGACTGCATGGCGCAGCCGGGCGTTCAGTGCAGGCGCATCTGATTGATCTGGAACGGCAGGGCCGCGTGACCGTTGAGGGTGAACGATGGATGATCCCCGCCTGAACGCTTCGCCCACCCCTGCCACAAAGCGCGAGACTTCGCTGGCGCGGGTCTCATTGCTGCCGTGGGCGCTGTTTCTGGTGGCGCTGTCCACTGCCGTGTTCTTTGCGTGGAAGTGGTGGCAGCCCGAAGACATCGGCGACCCGCTGGTAACCAGCCTTGTTGCCTTTGAAAAGCAGGACAAGCTGACGGTGTTCAGCGCCGAGCTTGCGCCGGTGGTTTCCAGCAACGATTCACGCATGTTCGGGCTGGTAAATTCCAAGCAGGTTGCGGTGATCCCGGCACGGGTGGACTATACCATTGATCTTTCCAGGGTTGGGCGCGAGCGGCTGAGCTGGAATGCGGAAACGCAGACATTGGGTGTGAAGCTGCCTCCCCTGACAGTAAGCCGCCCGAACCTCGACGAAGCGCGGGCGCAGTACTTGCGCGATGGCATCTGGATCACGCGCGAGGCACAGGACAAGCTGACGCGTGACAACACCCGCTTGGCCGAAGCGCAGGCGGTGCAGCAGGCAGCCAATCCCATCCTGATGAACCTTGCCCGGCAGGCGGCAAAAGAGGCGATCAGCCAGAACGTGTCGATCCCGTTGCAGGTGGCGGGCTATGGCAAAGCGAAGGTCAACGTCACTTTCGAATAACCAACGCTATTGCGAGACGCCGGACTGCCGCTTAAGTCCGCGCGTGATCCCGGCACAACTCGCCGGTGGAGGAATGCCGCGATGACTGCCCAGCCGACCAACCTTACCGGACTTGACCTGCGTGCCGAGATCGACCGTTTGCGCAAGGAGCGCAATGCGGTGATCCTTGCGCACTATTACCAGCGCCCGGAAATTCAGGATCTGGCCGATTTCGTCGGCGACAGTCTGGAGCTTTCGCGCAAGGCGGCTGCGACCGACGCCGACGTGATCGCGTTTTGCGGCGTGAAGTTCATGGCCGATACGGCCAAGATCCTGTCCCCGCAGAAAATCGTCGTGCTGCCCGACATGGACGCCGGGTGCAGCCTTGAGGATTCATGCCCGCCCGACAAGTTCAAGGCATTCCGCGAGGCGCACCCCGATCACATCGCGCTGACCTACATCAACTGCTCGACCGAGGTGAAGGCAATGTCGGACGTGATCGTCACATCATCGAGCGCCGAGACGATTCTTGCGCAGATCCCGCCAGAACAGAAGATCATCTTCGGCCCCGACCGGCACCTTGGCGGATACCTGAACCGCAAGTTCGGACGCGAGATGCTATTGTGGCCGGGCGTGTGCATTGTGCACGAGGCGTTCTCGGAAACCGAGCTGCTCAAACTGATGGCCCAGCATCCCGGTGCGCCGGTGGCGGGCCATCCTGAATGCCCGCCGCACATCATCGACCACTGCGACTATGTGGGATCGACCAGCGGCATCCTGCAATTCGCCAAGACCTTTACCGGCGATACCCTGATCGTGGCGACAGAGCCGCACATCATCCACCAGATGCAATTGGCGATCCCCGAAAAGACTTTCATCGGTGCGCCAGGGGCTGACGGCAACTGCAACTGCAACATCTGCCCCTACATGGCGCTCAACACGATGGAAAAGCTGTACATCGCGCTGCGCGATCTGCAGCCGCGCATCGAGCTGGATGAAGACCTTCGCATCGCCGCCAAGAAGAGCCTCGACCGGATGCTCGAAATGGCCAGCGGCACGGTGGGGCTGGGCGATCTGGGGGCGCGGCCTTTCGGAAGCTGAGCTCAAGCCGCCTTGCCCTCGCCCAGTCGCGCCAGCACCAGCGCTGCGCCGACCAGCGCCATGCCGATCGCGTCGGGCAGGGCGAGGACTTCGTTGAAGGCCAGCCAGCCGACCAGAACCGAGACGGCGGGCTGGGTGAGCAGGACGAGGCCGATCACCAGCGGGGGGAAGTGGCGGAGCGAGTAGACCAGCAGGCCTTGGCCTACGATCTGGCTGGCGAACATCAGGCCGATCACCGGCCACCAGTTGGTGGGCCAGACCGGTTCGCCCAGCGCGATCGCTGTAACGAGCATCACCGGAACGCCGGCAAGGCTTGACCAGAACAGCAGGCTCCACGAACCGAAGCGTCCACGAATGCCCTGCACCAGCAGGATATAAACGACGTAAAACAGCCCGGCAAGGATACAGAACAGGTCTCCGGCAAGGGTGCGTGCATCGATCTCCATCGAGCGGCCAAGCAGCAGGCCCGCGCCGCCGAGCGCCATCGCCACAGCGGCAAACTCGCGCAGGTGCGGGCGGCGGTGCATCGTCACCAGGCCCCACACCATCAGGATCACGCTGCCCGAATTGCCGAAGAGCGTGGCATTTCCGAGCTTGGTCAGTTCGATGCCGACATGCCAACTGGCCAGATCGAGTGCGAAAACGACGCCCGCAGCCACGATGATCCACCAGTCCTTGCGGGGATAGCCCCACATCGGTTCGCGACCGCGCAGCGCAAAAGCCGCCAACAGCGGGAGCGCGAGGGCGAGCCGCCACAAACCCGCGGACACTGGCCCTGAATCGGCAATGCGCACGAACCACGGCCCCAAAGCCAGCGCAATGTTTCCTGTCAGCAGTGCAAGGAAATGCTTCGGGCCGGGGCGAAATGACAAGGCTGGGTCACTTGAATTCGTCATTGCCGCGCCTTAATCCAGTTGCAAAGCGAAACCCAGTGCGTTTCGCCGATATTCAAACGAAAGGCCTCCTACCCATGCATGACCCGCTGTTCCAGCCCGTGCGACTTGGCGCAATCGAAGCGCCCAACCGGATTATCATGGCCCCGCTCACCCGTGGCCGCGCCACTAGCGAAGGCGTGCCTACGCCGATCATGATCGAATACTATCGCCAGCGCGCCAGCGCCGGGCTGATCATCACCGAAGCCACCGGCATCAGCCGTGAAGGCCTTGGCTGGCCCAGCGCGCCGGGCATCTGGAATGACGAACAGACCGAAGCGTGGAAGCCCATCGTTGAGGCGGTTCATCAGGCAGGCGGGCGCATCGTCCTGCAAATGTGGCACATGGGCCGGATCGTGCATCCAGACTTTCTGGGCGGGCAACCCCCAGTCTCAGCATCAGCCACGCGCGCGCCCGGTCAGGCGCATACCCCCACCGGCAAACAGGATTTCGCCACCGCACGGCCGCTGACTCTCGACGAGATGCCGCGCCTGATCGACGATTATGGCCGCGCTGCCGAGAATGCGAAAAAGGCCGGGTTCGATGGTGTGCAACTCCACGCAGCCAATGGCTATCTGATCGACCAGTTCCTGCGCGATGGCACGAACCTGCGCGATGACGAGTATGGCGGCAGCCCGCAGAACCGCGTGCGCCTGATGCGCGAAGTGGTGGAGCGCCTGATCTCGGTCTGGGGCAAGGAGCGCGTATCGATCCGCCTTTCGCCCAACGGCGATTCGCAAGGGGTAGATGACAGCAACCCTGCCGCCACCTTTGGCGAGGCAGCCCGGGTGTTGCAGGAAGTGGGCGTGAGTTTTGTCGAACTGCGCCAGCCGGGGCCAGAGGGCACCTTTGGTCAAACCGACGTGCCGCAGCAGGACAGCGTGATTCGCGCGATCTACACCGGCCCGCTGGTGCTCAACAGCGACTACACGCCCGAACAGGCCGCCGCTGACGTTGCTTCGGGCCGGACCGATGCGATCAGCTTTGGCCGTCCGTTCATATCCAACCCCGATCTGGTGGACCGCATCCAGAAGGGCGCGCACATCAATCCAAATAAGGGGGTGCCACAAACGTGGTATTTTCCGGGCGAGGTCGGCTATACCGACTACCCAACGTTGGCGGAGGAAACTGCCGCAGCGTGATTTGAGGAGAACCGCCACATGCCGCCAAGATCATGGCTCTTTGTCCCCGGTGACAGCGAAAAGAAGCTGGGCAAGGCCATGTCCACCGGCGCGCATGTGGTGATTGCCGATCTGGAAGATGCAGTGGCCCCAGCGGCCAAGCCGCAGGCGCGGGTGCTGGCGCGCGATTGGTTGGCAATCCACCGCCAGCACGTGACGGAAAATCGCCCGCTCGGTCGCTGGGTGCGCATCAACGCGATCGACACTGGCATGTGGCGCGATGATCTGGCCGTGGTCATGGCAGGCGCGCCCGATGGCGTGATGCTGCCCAAGTGCGAAGGGCCGGATCAGGTCCGCATGGTGGCGGCCGAGATTTATGAACTTGAACAGCGCCACCGCATTCCCAACGGAACCACGCACATTCTGCCGCTGGTGAGCGAAACGGCAAGGTCCGCGCTGACCATTCCAAGCTATGTCGATTCCGCCATGCCGCGGCTGGCCGGGCTGACGTGGGGCGCTGAGGATTTGTCCGCCGTGCTGGGCGCGAGCCGCAAGCGCGATGCCAACGGCGGGTGGACTGACGCTTTCCGCTTCATCCGCGCGCAATGCCTGCTGGTAGCCCATGCCTGCGGAATCTGGTCGATCGACACCCTGCACGATGATTTCCGCGATGAAGCGGGGACCATGCGCGCCGCGCAGGCAGCGCGGGCCGACGGATTCACCGGGATGTTGGCAATTCACCCGTCACAGGTGCAGATCATCAACGCGGCCTTTGCACCGAGCGCAGAGGAACTGGCCGAAGCCGAAGCGATTGTTGGCTTGTTTGCGCAAAGCCCGAATGCCGGGACGCTGCAATACAATGGCCGGATGATCGATCAGCCACACCTGCGGATGGCCAGGCAGCTACTCGGTATCGCGTGATTCGGCAGCCGGAGCTGGCGCAGGAACGTCAGCTTCGGCTTCCTCGCTATCAGCGTCGTTAGCATTGTCGGTTGCTATCTTCTTCGTCGCTGAAGGCTTTACCGGTGCGAGCGGCGGTGCTGCGGTCGAGGTGTCCAGATCGATCATGTCGTCCGAGATCGACCCGGGCAGCACTTCACCCGATGCCGCAGCGGCTTTGCCCTGTTCAGCCTGCTGGTTGCAAGCCGCGAGCGCAAGGCAGATCGCCAGCGTTAAAGGTCTTCTGATCATGCAGCCTCCGGTGGCGTTGTTGCGGCAGGACATGGCGTGTCGAGTTTTGCCAGAAATCCGTCGAAATGGGCAAGCAGCGCCTCGTCCCACATATCCGCGCTGACATCGTGGCCCAACGCGGCGAGGCTGGTGACGCCGAATTCCTCGATCCCGCACGGGACGATGCCGCCGAAGTGCGACATATCCGGCGCGAGATTGACCGAGAAGCCGTGCATCGTCACCCAGCGGCGAATGCGCACGCCGATGGCACCGATCTTGGCTTCACGACCATCGGCATCCCGCGTCCAGATGCCGACGCGACCGTCAGCGCGCCAGGATTCCACGCCAAAATCCGCCAGGGTATCGATCACCCAGCCTTCAAGCGCGTGGACAAAGCCACGCACATCGCGCGCGCGTTTGCGCAGATCGAGCAGGACATAGCCGATGCGCTGGCCGGGACCGTGATAGGTATAGCGCCCGCCACGCCCGGCTGCGACCACTTCAAAGCGCGGATCGAGCAGTTCATCGGGCGAGGCGCTGGTGCCTGCGGTATAGACCGGCGGATGTTCGAGCAGCCAGACCAGTTCCTGCGCGGTGTCATCGGCAATTGCGGCGTTGCGCACGGTCATTTCATCGAGCGCCGTGCGATAAGGCACTTGTGCGGCTTCGCGGCGGATTTCGATGGTGTGATGATCCGGCATGACCCCCGCATGGCGCAGACGGCCCGGATCATCAAGGGGGAGCGTCATCGCCCATGATGGTAGGGTTCGACACGAGCGGGTTTGCGCTGCTAGAGGAGCGCCATGACCGTCCGCCTCGACAGCAGCCTTGCCTGGAAAACCGCCACGCGCCTTGTCGCCACCAACCGTGATGTGCTGATCGCGATTGCGGGGGTGTTCTTCTTGCTGCCCAGTCTTGCGTTCTCGGTGTTCGTGCCTGAACCACAGATGGCACCGGGCACACCGCCGGGCGAAATGATGGAAAAGATCGCCGATATGTGGACGGCCTCGATGCCCCTCCTGATCGTCGTTACGCTGCTGCAAATGGCTGGCACCGTCACCATGCTGATTGTGATGACGGACCGCGCCCGCCCGATGGTGGGACAGGCGATTCGCCGGGGCTTTCTGGCGCTCGGTCCCTATGTGCTGGCGCAGATCATGGTTGGCGCAGCACTTGGCATGGGCTTTCTTGTACTGGTGAGCGCGGCAGCGCTGACCGGGCAACAAGCGATTGGAGCCATTGTCATCATCGGCGCGTTCATCGCGATGATCTGGTGCAGCCTGCGCATGGCGTTGGTCGCGCCGGTGCTGGCGATTGAGGCAGAGCGCAACCCGGTGCAGGCACTGAAGCGGTCGTGGGCGTTGACCAAGGGCAATTCCGGCCGGATGCTGGCCTTCTTCATGCTGGCAGGGCTGCTATTCGCCGTCGTCTATGGCCTTGCCATGATGCTGGTGGGCGTGGTGCTGGTGCTGACCACTGACGGCGGGATCCAGCAAGTGTTGACCGCAGCCGTTTCCAGCACGCTGACGGCAGGCGCACTGGTCTATTTCGTGGCGATACTGGCGGCGGTATATCGGCAACTGGCCGGCGACACTGCTGACGAAATTGGCGACATCTTCGGCTGAAGTGCCAGAAGCTGGAAGATTATTCCTTCCAGCCCCAGCTGATCACGCAGGGCGGCACGTTGACCGGTTCGAACCCCTTGTCGATGCGGCGGAAGAACTGGCCCATCAGATCGCGCGCACGCGCCGTGTACTGATAAACGAGGAACGCGCCACCGGGACGCAGCACACGATGCGTGGCACCCATGATGGCTGGGCCGACACCTTCAGGAAGGTTCGAGAAGGGCAGGCCCGAAAGCACATAGTCGGCATGATCGAAGCCGTTTTCCCGGACGATCTCTTCCACGTCGGACGCCGAACCATTGACGGCGATGAATCGGCTGTCACCGATGGTCTTCTGCAGATACTCGATGAAATCCGGGTTGGTATCGATCACGATCAACCGGCCATCGCGGCGCAGCTTTTCCAGCACCGGGCGGCAGAATGTGCCCACGCCGGGGCCGTATTCCACGAAAAGGCGGCATTCTTCCCAATCAACCACCGACAAAACCCGCTCAATCGTGCGGTTTGACGACGGGACAATCGCGCCGACCATCGCCGGGTGCTTGAGGAAGCCCTTGAAGAAGATTCCGGCTGGGCCGAGCAGGCGTTCCGCCTTGCGCTTTGCCCGCTGGAGAAGGGGTTCGCGCGCAACCTGGGTCGAAGTCATTGCAGGAAGATGTCCTCTGCCGGTCAGAATAGCTGCTGCAGGATCGGACATGAACGAAGGCCCAATACGCCTGCCGAAGGAGCGAATGGCGCTACTGTTTGCGGTCATGCTGGTGACGGCGGCAGGCAATACTGCGATGCAATCGGTCATGCCTTCAATCGGCACGCGGCTCGGCATTGCCGACGTTTGGGTGAGCCTTGCCTATTCATGGTCGGCGCTGTTGTGGATGCTGATGGCCCCGTTCTGGGCACGCCGATCAGACCGGCGCGGGCGCAAGGCAATGATGGCACTGGGGGTGATCGGGTTCATCCTCTCGTTCACGTTGTGCGGCATAATTCTCCATTTCGGTCTCAATGGTTGGTTCAGCGCGGTTATGACGATGAGCCTGTTTGCGCTGGCACGATCATTTTACGGACTGCTGGGTTCAGCCGCGCCGCCTGCGGTTCAGGCCTACGTCGCCAGCCGCACCGGACGCGCGGATCGCACGAAGGCGCTTTCGCTCGTGGCCTCAAGCTTTGGCCTTGGCACCGTGCTTGGCCCCGCGTTGGCGCCGCTGATGATTCTGCCGGGTATGGGACTGGTAGGGCCATTCGTGATTTTTGCAGCGATGGGCGTGATCGTGCTGGTACTGCTGCGCACACGCCTGCCCAATGATGACCCTCGCTTTGCGGCGCGGGGCGAAGTTATGGCGGCACCATTCAGTGCATCATCCAACCCGCGAATGCCCGATGATGATGAGGGGCACCCCGACGGATCGCCCGATGAACTGCCCGCCGCCGAACCGCTACATGCCGGTGCTGACCGGCTACGCTGGTCGGATCGCCGCCTGCGCCCGTGGTTGTTGGCGGGGCTGATCGGTGGCCATTCACAAACCATGGTGCTGGGCGTGATTGGCTTTCTGCTGCTCGACCGTCTGGGTCTGCGCGGTGATCCCGATGCGGCAGCAGGACCAGTCGGGCTTGTGCTGATGGCAGGCGCAGCAGCGACTTTGCTGGCACAATGGGGGCTGATCCCGATGCTGAGCATGGGGCCGCGCACATCGACGCTGTGGGGCATGGGGCTGGCCGCATTTGGCATCCTGCCCATCGCGGTCGGCCAGGATCTTCACACCATTGCAGTCGGCTTTGCCATTGCATCACTGGGCTTCGGAATGTTCCGCCCCGGCTTTACATCGGGCGCAAGCCTTGCGGTAAGTCCGGGCGAACAGGGTCAGGCGGCGGGGGTTGTGACTTCAGTCAACGGCGCGGCCTATATTGTGGCTCCGGCTATCGGCGTATTGCTCTACAATCACTCACCTTGGGTTGCGTGGGGTGTGATGGAAGCGCTGGCGATTTCGGTGGTGATCTTGTGCGTGTTCACACTACGCAAGGACCAGGTGTAACGCTTGCAAACCTTGGCGTTTAGCGCCAAGCGGCGCGCGCCATGGCGCAAGAGAACAGCTCCCAGAAAGTCATCGCGCGCGGGGCTGGCTCCAACGCGCTGAGCTTCGTGATCCGTTTCGCGGCTCGGGCAGGGTTTCTCTATATCGGCGCGCGGCTCTATGGCGCAGCGAACTATGGCGTGTTCACGATGGCGAGCGCGATGGTGGAACTGGCCGTTCCAGTCGCCAGCCTTGGCCTGAAGCGCATGATCTTCCCTTGGCTGGAGGAAGAGACACCCACTGGCAAACGGGCCACGCATGTCCTGCTTGACGCGCTGATGCTCGCACTGGTTGCAGGCGTGGCGGTATCGCTGATCATGATCTGCGGCGCTATGTTGCTGCCGCAAGGCGCGGTATCGGATGCGTTGCGGCTTGCCATCATGCTGCTCGCTCCCTCCGTTCTTGGCCAGATCACCGGAGACATCGCGCTCGCTGCCACACGCTGGACGCACAAGATGCGTTACGAAGTGATCGGACGCGGTTTGGTCGAACCTTATGCGCTGACGGGCGTCGCGCTGGTAGCGTGGCACTTGGGGATGAACGACACCGGTATGCTGCTCGGTTATTGGGCCGGGTCGATTGCACTCGCAGTATTTTCGTTGTGGAGCGCTAGGGACTGCCTCGGCTCGCTGCATTTACGGCAGTGGCGGCCAAGCCCAGCAGCGCTGATTCGGCATGTGCAGGCCCTGATACCGGCGAGTGGCAGCGATTTCCTGACCACGCTGGCGCAGCGCATCGATCTCTACCTCGTCGGCTTCCTGCTGGGTGATGCGCCTGCGGGCGTCTACGGCGTGCTGCGCCAGTTGCGCACGCCGATACTGCAAGTGCGGCAGGCCTTTGACGGCATCCTGACCCCACTGACCGCGCGGACCATGCGCAGCGATGGCGATGTGGTGACCGGTGAAGCCACTGCCGCCGCAACGCGGGTTGTCCTTACGCTGCAACTGGGTGTTGTGCTGATGATGGCCGCAACTGGCGACTTGCTGCTCAGCCTGTTTGGAGTGCACCAGCCGGGTGCCTATGTAGCGCTACTGGCGATGCTGCTGGCCGAGACCGTCAACGGCGCGTTCGGGGTGTCCGAACTGATCCTATACTACCGTCGCCCAGCCCTCGCGCTTCAGGTCAACCTTGTCCTGATAGCAACAGCCGGTCTCGCCATCCCGCTCCTGACGCCTGACTATGGCATCGTCGGCGCGACAATTGCCATGTTGATTGCGGCACTGTTTGCGGCGGGCCTACGCCGCCATTGGTTGGTTGGGCTAGGCGTCAGACCACCGCTGCTTCATGCGTCTGTGCCCATTGCAGCGGCGAGCATCGCGGTGCTGATCGGCCGACAGAGTGCAACCATGCTGCCGCCATCATGGCCCGATCCCCTACGCGATGCTGCGCCTGCCCTCATCGCGCTGGCCCTCTACGCCTTGTTCGTAACCGCGTGGCGCAAAGCGCGGCCCGGTGTGCTTTCGCTCAACCAATATCGGATCAGCTGAACGCCGCCGATGCTGGCGGCGGCGGACCGTCCAGCCGCGAGGCTGTGGCCATTGCCGCACGATTATGCAGCTGGACCGAGATCACCAGCAGCACGTTCAGCACCACTGCCTGATAGAAGAAGTACCACACCGGGCTGCCAGCAATCATCGCAAAGCCCAGCACAATGGCGCGGGGATTCGGGCCAAGCAGCTTCAGAAAGCTTAGCAGCGGCTTCTGTTCGCGCGCCACTTCGGCCCGTATTGCCGCCAGCCGCGTGTCATCGCCCGATGCCATCGCCGCGCTGACCGCCGCGTCGATCTGGCGGGCGTGGGGGGTCATCCCGGCAGCAAGGTGAAGATAACCGCGCGCAATCGGTTCGAACACGCGGGCGAAGATACCGCCCGAACCGAACAACCCGGAGCCGTTGTCCTTGGAATTGTTCAGCCACGGCACGCCATAAGTCCAGTACTGATAGAACCGGCGCTGCACTTCGACATGGTTGGACTGCACGATGTGCGAAGCACCGGCCGCCAACGTCCAAGCCCATGCTTGCCCCGCGCCAATCTCCCGTGTCAGCACGAACGCCAACAGCACGTACAGCACGATGTGGCTGGCATAATCGCAAATTCCGTCGACCATCTCGCCGATCGGGCTGGACCGCCCGGTGATGCGCGCCAGATCGCCGTCTGCGCCATCGACCACGTGCCAGCTCATGTGCAGCAGCAGCCCGAGCATCGCACCCCACGGCCAGCCGAGCGCCCAAGTACCGCCGGTGGCGTCCATGTTGAAATAGACGACGCCTGCTGCCACGACCAGCAATCCGCCGAACACTGACACCATGTTGGGTGTCAGCGGGGTGTGCGCCAGCACCCGCGCCAGCCGCCATGCAAGCGGATGATAGAGGTGGAAATTCAGGCCATCCTGCATTTCGCGCGGGCGCTTTGGACGTTCGATCGTCCCCGCCCGTTTTGCCACGTTCACCCTTGCGATCCCTCTGCGATTGCCGTCTTGGCGCAACCGGTAGCCGTGTCTATAGCCCGTGGGAAGGGCTGGCGACGCACAGTAAAAGGCATACGCGCTTGATACCTCCGTTTTTCGTCGCAATTCCAGCAAGTTCGTATCTGAGGCGCCGAATTGGCGGCCTGACCGGAATCGCGCGCGGCGTGATTCTTGCTGATCTTGTGGGCGCGCAAGGCGTGTTCGTGATTGCTGACGGGCATATTGAAGAGGACTGGCACAAGAGCTTTGCCCTGCGCGTTCGCCCCCTGCCGCAGGTAACTGTCATAGCCACACCAGCCGATATTCCGCCCGGCACCGCCCTTCTCCCGGCAGACGCGCTACCAACCAAGGCTGCGCTTGAGGCGCTGGTTCAAAATCCGGCGCTCGTGCTTGTGCGCGGTGACCCCCGCCTGATCCGCGAAGCAAACGATCACGCCACGGTCATGACGCTGCTGCGCGCAACGCTGAAACCCACGGAAGGCCCGGTCGGCCGCTGGATCAACCGGCCAATCTCGTTTCGCATGTCCGCACTCGCGCTCAGGCTTGGCATTGGCCCTGACCCGATCACATGGTTCACGCTAGCACTGGCAATGGTCATGGCAGTGGTCCTTGGGCAGGGTGGCATGGAGTGGCTCGCGCTGGGTGGATTGCTGTTTCAGATCGTATCGGTCACCGATTGCGTCGATGGCGATATCGCCCGCGTTTCATGGGCGATGAGCAGACGCGGTGCCCTGCTTGATACCGCTTGCGATACCGTGGCCAATCTCGGCTTCGTGATCGGGCTGATGACTGGTGTGATGCGGACATATGGGCTGCAATATGCGTGGATCGCGTTGGCTTGCGTGGTCCTGCTGGTTTGCGGAATCGTGGCGATGAGCATTCTCGTGCGCATTGGCCCGAAGCGCGGAAGCTTCGACGTTTTGCGCGCCGCGCTCACCCGCAGGCTGGAAGGGCGACCAATGTTGCAGGCCGTAACGCTGACAATCGAACGCCTGTTCAAACGCGATGTCTATGTGTTGGTTGCCTGTGGCTTTTGCCTTTCGGGCCTCGCCTGGGTACTGCCGGGAATGCTGCTGGGGGGCTTGTGCATCTGGCTTGGCGCGGTGGCATGGTGTGCACCGCTGATCGTGGCGGATACCGAGGGCCTGCTGCTTCCGCCGCACATGCGCCAGTTATAAGCGCTCACCTGCAAGATTGGCGTAACAGAAAGCCATCATAGTCTCTCCCCCCTTGCAGGATGCCAAGGGTTCCCCCAAATTGGCGGTGATTTGATCCGCAACCGGGAACCGAGGCAACGAATGATAGGCGTGATCCTGGCTGCGGGCCGCGGAAGCAGGCTTGGCGATGCGACTGAATCCCTGCCCAAGCCGCTGATGGCCGTGGCGGGGCGAACCTGCCTTGATTTTGCGATTGAGGCCCTGCTCGCAGTGGTGGAAAATGCCGTTGTGGTCACCGGCTATCGCGCCGAACTGATCGAAGCTCACATCACGCGTGAATGGGCAGGTGCGCCGGTGCGCACCGTGCGAAACACCCAGCTTGAAGCCGGCAATCTGACATCGCTTGGCGCTGCACGGCCGTTGATCGGCACGGACGCGTTTGTGCTGACCAACGCCGACCACTTGTTTCCCGGCGACATGTATACGCGCCACTTCGTCCCGTCGGCACAAGGGATCGGCATCGCCTGCGAACGCGAACGCCCAGTGCTGTCTGATGAAATGAAGGTGATCGAAAAGGACGGCCATCTCGTCGCGATCTCGAAAACCCTGCCAAGGTATGACGGGGCCTACATCGGTACGACTTTCGTCGCACAGGGCAGTCTTGGCGCATATTGGGACGCTTTTGACCGCGTGCAGCACAGCAGCGATACCGCGTCCGCCTCGGTCGAAATGGTGCTCGACGAGCTTGCGCAGACCGATGCGCCGCAAATCCATTGGCTATCAGGCCTCAAATGGTTCGAGGTGGATACCCCCGAGGATCTGGCCGTTGCGCGCGAAAGCCTGACCGTATGACGGCTGACGCTGCCAGTGCAGAAATAAAAGTGCTGGTATTCGACCTGGACGGCACACTTGTGCCGACGATGGAAGACTATGCAGACCATGCCGCACAGCTGATGGAAGAGGCTTTCGGCACACCCTTTGTGCAAGCGCGACGTTCATACTTCGCCACGTCCGGGCTGCCTTTCGAACGCCAACTACGCCAACTCTATCCGGGGCAGGAAACCGATTCCGTGGCCGAACGGTTCGAAGCGTGGAAGGACGGCTACCTTTCGGGAATCGCCATTTCGCCAGCGGTTGCAAACCTGCTGGAGGGTTGGCGCAATGAAGGCCTGCTGGTCGCAATCTCATCCAACAACCTCGAAGTCTATGTTGAACGTCTGGCGCAAGACTGGCCGGTCGATTGCGCATTTGGCTATCGCGCCGCCTGTGAAGGTGATCCAGGCTTTGCCAAGGGCGAGGCGCATTTTGCTGCGCTCGAAAAGCGCTTTGGCATTTCCCGCTCTGCATTCTTGTTCACCGGAGATTCACCCAACGACGCGCAAATCGCCGCAGCGGCCGGGGTGCGGTTTCGCGCATTGCTGACCGATGCGTTCTGTGCGGACGATTTCGAGAAGGCTGTGTCGGGAACCCGCACGATCTCCTCGCTTGCGGAGATTGGTGGCATATTTGCCACTGTTATGGCAAACGGGTAACAGTTTGCGATTGGTATGTGGAAACGCACTATCGCATGGTGCATTTTTCGGTTAAGGGCCGCGTCCCATCGGAAGATGCTGTCTCTTGCGCGCCTGCCTGTCAGTGCTGCGCAGGGCACAGGGTGCGGACAAGGAGCGCGGAAAACACGATCGGTATCGCCGGTCTATCTCGCGTTTCCTCATGACCAACTGAGGAATCGGCTTGCATTCGATGGCATTTCGGTATTTTGAGGCAGTTTGATTACAGACGCTCTGATGCGCCTGTCTGATAGGGATCGTTATTCATGAAGCCAATCAAGGTCGCCGTGATCGGCGTGGGCAACTGCGCTAGCTCGCTGGTGCAAGGTGTAGCCTACTATCGCAACAACAATTCGTCGCAAGGGCTCATCCACGACCGTATTGGCGGGTATGGCGCCGGTGACGTCGATTTCGTGCTCGGCGTAGATGTCGATGCACGCAAGGTCGGCAAGGACATTGCCGAAGCCATCTTCGCAGCTCCGAACAACACCACCGTGTTCCAGGCCAATGTGCCTATGACCGGTGCGAAGGTCATAATGGGCCGCGTGTCGGACGGTGTTGCCGCGCACATGACCACGGTCGGCGAAAAGGGCTTTATCGTTGCTGACGAAGCCGAAGCCACCCAAGAGAGCATCGTCAAGGCCCTGAAGGAAACCGGCGCCGAAGTGCTGCTCAACTTCCTCCCCGTCGGGTCGCAGGAAGCCACCGAATTCTACATGGAATGTGCGCTTGAAGCCGGCGTTGCCGTCGTCAACTGTATGCCGGTGTTCATCGCTTCGACCCCGGAATGGGAAGCGAAGTTCCGCGACAAGCGTATCCCGATCGTGGGTGATGACATCAAGGCACAGGTTGGCGCCACGATCGTCCACCGCGTTCTTTCCAGCCTGTTTGCGGCACGCGGCGTCAATGTCGAGCGCACGTACCAGCTCAACACCGGCGGCAACACCGATTTCATGAACATGCTCGACCGTCAGCGTCTGGGCAGCAAAAAGGAATCGAAGACCGAAGCAGTGCAGGCCATGCTGGCCACGCGCCTGGCGGACGAGAACATCCACGTTGGCCCTTCGGACTATGTTCCTTGGCAGAAGGACAACAAGCTGTGCTTCATCCGCATGGAAGGCCAGCAGTGGGGCAACGTTCCCATGAACCTCGAACTGCGCCTCTCGGTTGAAGACAGCCCGAACTCGGCGGCGTGCGTGATGGACGCGATCCGTTGCTGCAAGGTTGCGCTTGATCGTGGTGAAGGTGGTGCGCTGATCGGCCCGTCGGCCTACTTCTGCAAGCACCCGCCG
>NZ_NCII01000145.1 GCF_002256775.1 Novosphingobium sp. 17-62-19
ACCCTCGTTCGTTCACCTTTGAATACATCAACAGACCCAGCAGAGCTAACCTCACCTACATGCCCGATGCGGGCGGTGCGAGGGTGCCGAGCCATGCTACGAGCGCCAAGATACCAATCACGCAGGTTGTCTCGACCGCCAGGCTGACCCGCAGCGTCATAAGCGCTCCGTCATGATCGTTCATGGCAATCGAGCGTTCGAAGGCCGGCGTGAGGCGGAACCGATTAAGCGACGCGAGTCCCAGCATCGCTGCGAACAAGACCAGCTTGGCGAGCAGCAGCAAGCCGTAGAGCGTCGTGCCCAAGGCCGTGAAATTGGCTGGGCCCACGAGCAGCCAGCTGTTGATCAAGCCGGTGATCACTAAAATGGCAACCACGAGCGTGCCCACCGCCCCGAAGCCGTGCAGCGCCCGATGGGTAAGCTGAAGGTGCGCGGCATCGATCGCCTCGGCGCGGCGCATCATCAGGAGAAGCAATCCGAACAGTGCGCCAACCCATATACCGCCTGCGAGGAGATGGAGAATGTCCGCGCCCAGGTGAAGCCATCCGGTGCTTCCCTCGTCCATGGCACCGTGCCCGTTCCACGCGAGTGTCGCCAACGCCGTAGCGGCGGCAATCATGGCCATCGCCAGCCATGATGCTCTGCCTCGCGCCAGTAGGACCGCGCCCCCGGCAATGACCAGCGCTACCATGCGCACCTTCCAGGCGGAGCCAACCGGTGGCCCTCCGAGCAAGGCAGCCACCGCGGCCTCGTCGACCGGCCAGAATGGAGATCCGGCCATCGACGAGGCCATGAGGATCAGGCCAGCGGCTGAGAGCAGCAACCCGAGCACAGCACTTCCCGAAAGCCAAGGCCGCAGAGCGATTGCATCCTCGCGCTCGCCGAGCCACGCCAAGCGGATGGCGACGGTCGGCCAGTCAATCATCCGCTCACTTCACCGTGAAGGTGTAGCTGCCAGTGATTTTGTGCGTGTCGCCGGAAACGACCTGCCAGTCGACGTTGTAACGCCCACGCGGGAGACGCTGCTTCGGGATGATCGTGAGCGTACGCCCGTCGGAGCCGACCGCGGCGCTGCTCGGCATCTTCATGGCCGCCATGCCAGGCATCGCGGCCATGATCAGTTCGGCCTTGGAGAAAGCAGGCACGAGTTTCTCGCTGAACTGGAGGCTGATCTTCTCCGGGGTCGCAACCGCCGCGTTGGCGGCGGGGCTGGCGGATACCAGCTTCGGGTGCGCGTTTGCGACGCCGCCTGCGAAGAACAAGGCGGCGGCGGCAGTCGTGATGAACAAGCGACGCATCTGGGCAATCTCCATTTCCATTGGGTTCACTTGTATTACGCAGCCGGACGTTTCACCCCTCACGATCTTTTTCGTGCCGCCGCGCCTCTCGATGAGGGGTTAGCGGGGGAGGCGCGTATTCAGAAGGGAGTACAGAGCGCTTTTCACTGCGCCTTCCCGTCCGGACGAGCTGTCGCCGCGGGCCTGACGGGCGCTTGCGCGGGGTAATGATGAGGTTGCGGTTGACCAATCAAGGCTGGACTGGCGATCCCGAGGAGGTCATCGACTGTCTGATTGTGGGCGGCGGTCCCGCAGGCCTCACGACCGCGATCTATCTGTCCCGGTTTCTCAGGAGCTGCGTCGTCTTCGACACGGCGGCAGGGCGCGCCGCCTCCATCCCGCGCTCGCACAACCTTCCAGGATTTCCCGGCGGCATTTCCGGCGTCACGTTTCTTGCGCGCCTGCAAGCTCAGCTGCACGAATATGGCGGTACGATCCAGAGCGGTGAGATCGACGCGATTGTCGCATCAGGCGACCATTTCTCGGCAAGCTGCGGACTGAACGTCATGTACGCACGGACCGTGGTCCTCGCGACCGGGGTCGTCAATCGACGTCCAGAGATGCCCGATGCGATGCATGACATCGGCGTCGCGCGTGGTCTTATTCGCTACTGCCCGATTTGCGATGGTTATGAGGCTCGGCGGATGAACGTGGCGGTGCTCGGCTGCGACGGCCATGGCGCTGAAGAAGCCGAATTTCTGCGCGCTTATGGCGCCAAGGTCACGCTTCTCGCCGAACGGTCGCTCGACCTCGCTCCAATGGAATTTGCCAAGCTGAACCAGCAGGGCATCGATGTCGCGCCTTCGCCTGTCGAGCAGCTGCGTCTGGGCGAGTGTGTCGAGGTGCGGTTGGCCAACGGCCTGGGGCTACAATTCGACACGCTTTACCCTGCGCTCGGCTCGTCGCCTCGAACGCGGCTTGCCACTTCGCTGGGCGCGAAGCTCAGCGAATCAGGTTGCGTGCTGACCAACGCCCACCAACAATCCTCTGTTGCTGGCCTCTACGCGGTTGGCGACGTTGTGGAAGGGCTCGATCAGATCAGCGTCGCGACCGGACAAGCAGCGATCGCTGCGACCGCAATCCATAACCTGTTGCGCGACAGCGACAGCGGATTGGCATCCGCCATGGCCGGGCTGTGTCCCGCTCGGGGCGTACTGCCGACCTAGCGCGAGCTATTGGCAGTGCAACGAGTAAAGCCGCCACCCAGCGCTGATTCGTACCCACACGACGATCGGCGACACGGCCCTTCTCCGTTCAAATTCCCGCACTACGATCCCGGGCTCGCTCACGCAGGCGGCATGGGCGTCGAGACGGTGCGCTACCACCAGCGCCAGAGGTTACTCGACACGCCAAAGCGGCCGCACGGTCCAACGCAAAGGCCGGAACATTCAGGTTTGTAACCTCTTGCTTCGACAGGTGGTGAGACCACTGCCTGAACAGGAGAGAACGATGCACCACATGAAAGAGATGATCGCGACGCATCCGGACGTGAAAGGAAGCACGAACGATGCACTGATCCGCTGTCTCGAGGAGTGCTACTCATGTGCTCAAACCTGCACGTCGTGCGCTGATGCCTGTCTGGCGGAAGAGATGGTCGCGCAGCTTCGCCAGTGCATTCGGCTGAACCTCGACTGCGCCGACATCTGCTTGGCGGCAGGCTCGCTCGGCACCCGCCGCACCGGCAGCAACGAGCAGGCGCTGGTCGCGGCTCTTCAAGCCTGCGCCATCGCCTGCGGGCTGTGTGCGGAGGAGTGCGAGAAGCATGCGAGCATGCACGAGCATTGCCGCATCTGCGCTGAACACTGTCGCCGCTGCGAACAGGCTTGCAACGAAGCGGTTCAGTCGATCCGCTGATCAGCCGAGGACGCGTCCTTGGCGGAGACGCGTCCTCGACGGTCCCTGTTCAGGAAACGACCGCTTCACGCACACAGCCGGACTGGGTCAGAACGCCAAGTGGTTTATTCCGCCATGCATGAAGGTTCCGCCAAGGAACCCCTGGATGGAGATCGCCAGCGTCATCAGGCCAAGCAACACCCAGTACAACGTCCGCGACCGCTCGGGACCCTTACGGTGGCGCGCTGCCATCCAAGCCAGCGCAACGCCGAAGACCGCGATCAACGTTCCGAGCCAGCGATGCGTCATCAGGATCGGGTTGCGGTCGGTCAGGTAGAACCCGCCTGCGAACCAGCCCAGGAACGCCGCCGCGATTGCTCCCAGCGCTCCGACGACCAACATTATATGTGCGACATGCTGATAGTCCCGGTTGCGGCGCCACAACCCGAACAGCTCCACCCCGAACGCACCGATGAACAGTGCGATGGGAAAATGAATGACCATGGTGTGCAGCCGACCCAGCCAACTCACAAGACGTTCGCCGAAACTCTTGTTCTTGTTAGCGGTCTCCTCGTGCATGCCGCCCATGTCCATGTCATCGCCGGCGATGTCGCGGCCGGCCATGTTCATGTCCACGGTCGACATAGAGCCCATCCCCATGTGACCGTCGCCAGCGTCTGCTCCATCCTTTTTCTGAGTCTCGCCTGCGCTGTTAGCGGCCGGCCCGGGACCGGCCCCGAGCGCATCGTGATCTTCATGAGCCGATGCCGACGTGCTTACTGACATTGCAACCGCAAGGAGCAAAGCGAAGGCCCCGCCTCGTTTACCGCCCATCACCCGACCCCTTGATCCGTGTTCATCGATTCCCGTTTTCCTCACCCGTCCGAATCCTTTTGTGAACTCTTCGCCTGCTCTTTCAGACGAACTGGACCGTGGAGCTACGCCGGCTGCGGCGGCCGGGTCCTGCGCCGCTAGCCTGAAAAAACCGCCGATCAGCTGCCGTGGCGCGCGAACAGGCGGCGCCCGCCGGGACCGAAGGCGACCACGTCATAGGCCTGCGTCTTGACGCCCGGCACTTCCATTCCCGGCGAGCCGAGCGGCATACCGCCGACCGCGAGGCCTCGCACACCCTTGGGCCGGGTCGCGAGAGCCCGCTTCATATCGGCAATCGGCACGTGGCCCTCGAAAGCCATGCCATCGGCGATTGCTGTGTGGCAGGACGAGACGTCCGCAGGGACCCCCGCGCGCTTCTGCAGCGCCGGGCGATTGGAATCATCGACGACGCGCACCTGGCGCCCGAGCTGCCGCTGCACCTGCGCTGCCCACTTGGCGCAACAGCCGCAGCCGGGATCGCGGTGCATAACGATCGGGGTGGCCGCGCTGACGGCAACCGGAACCAACAAGGCTGCGGCAGTAAGCGCGGATCGTAAAGCTGTCTTCATGGAAAAACTCCTTGGTCATTCCTCCCGCCCCTCGTGGGGCGGGAGGAACGAAGATTATCACTGAGGTCGCTTGCTCATCGACCGGAGCATCGCCTGGAGTTCACCGATGCTCTTGTTTTGCTCGGCAATAGACTTCTGAGCCATTTGCCGGGTCTTCGCATCGGGCGCCTCGCGGAGAACGATCTGCGACATGGCAATCGCACCGCGGTGATGCTCGATCATCTTGCGGGCCCACGTCTCATTTGCATTGGCGCCTTTGGCCCTCATCATCTTCTCGTGCATCGCCATCTCGGCGGGCATGAAGGGCGTGTTCATGCCAGGCATGTTGTCGTGGTTCATGCCCTGCATTTTCGAGTGGTCCATGCCTTGCGGACTTAGTCAACGCAACAAAGCCCAATCGGCCTCAAAACCATGTGCGAATGCCCAGAACAAGGCTGGTCGATGACGCATCCTCGCCGTCCTCGCGTGCAAAACGAGCAGAGCGGCCCACTCTGCGCTCGTATGAAACACCGATATAAGGGGCAAACTCGCGCTTCACCTCGTAGCGCAGCCGCAAGCCAAGCTCGAGGTCCGACAAGCCCGAGCCGATCCGGTCTTCCGGAACGTCTTGCGCCGCAAATTCCGCTTCGAGACGAGGCTGGAGGATCAGGCGCTGGGTGATACGCTGATCGTAATACCCTTCAACGCGGCCGAGCACGTCACCCTTGCTAGACAAGAACAGTGCGCCCTCCACATCGAAAAAGCCTGGGGCCAGGCTCTCGAACCCAACCGTAGCGTAGACACGGGAGGGGTTGGGCTTGAAGTCGTAACGAATCCCGGCCTGGAAGTCGGTGAAGGGTCCGATCGCCCGTGCATAGAGCGCCTGCAGCTCCGCCCTTTCCAGGCTTCTCCCAAAGTTCCCTTCGCCTTCGGTTTTAAGAACCAGGCGATTGATGTCGCCACCGTACCAGGCACCGCCATCCCATCGATAGGCGTCGCGACCGTCGCGGACCTGGTATTCGGCCAGATTAAATATGACCTGCGAGAAATTCTGGCCGCCGTGCATCGACTGCAGATGCTGCTGCGAATGCGCCATGGCGGGGGCAGAGTAGACTTGGTCTGCGGCCCGATCCATCGGGATGGGCGGCGGCGGAGCGTTGCCGGCCGGCAGGTTGGTCCCGACCATTGTCGTGCCGGTCGCCGAAGGAGGCATGCTTCCCATGTCGTGACCTGCCATGCCTTGCATAGCGCCCGAACCATGGTCCATGCCCTGCATGGCACCTGGCTGGCCGGGGGCGGCACCGCCGGAGGTATCTGGCATCGCCGACATGTCGTGCCCGGCACCAGGATTGGGGTTGGCTCCAGGCGTAGTCATGCCCGGCATGGCCGTCATGTCATGACCGGCGTGAGGATCGGCAACGACCGCTCCAGGGGCCGGCGGCTTGGCGGACCGACTTGCGGCGGGCTTGGCCCCCGATCCCGCCTTCGCGCGCGGTGTCGACTTGGCGGCGGGCTTCACGGACTTCTTGCGCGCGGCGGGCTTGGTCGCTGCTGGCTTCTTAGCGGCAGGCTTTTTCACCGCTGGCGTCTTTGGCGGCGGCATCTTCATGCCGGGCATATTGGAATGGTCCATCTGCGCGGCCGCCGGGGTTGCCAGGCCGAGCGCTGCGCCGCTCGCGATCAGGAGGAGCTTAAGCTGCATCGCGATTCTCCTCGCCCATCGGGCGAACGGTCACGACACGCATCATCCCTGCGGTCATGTGATAGAGATTGTGGCAGTGGAACGCCCAGTCGCCGACCGCATCGGTCGTCACGTCGAACGTCATCTTGCCGCCAGGCGCTACATTCACCGTGTGCTTGCGAGGCGCCAAGTCGCCATGCCCGGTCACCAGTTCAAAGAAGTGCCCGTGCAAGTGGATTGGGTGCGGCATCATCGTGTCATTGATCAGGGTGACGCGCGCGCGTTCGTCCTTGCGGAACGGGATGGGGTCGGCGGGGTCGCTGAGCTTCTGGCCGTCAAAGCCCCACATATAGCGCTCCATATTGCCCGTCAGGTGGATCTCCAACTGGCGCGCCGGGGCACGAGCGTCCGGGTTGCGATCCAGCGCGACAAGGTCGCGATAGGTGAGCACGCGATGATCGACGTCCTCCAGCCCCTGCGGCGGCTCGGCCGTGCGGTCCTTCGGCATCGGCGAGATGGTCTGCACCCCCGGCCCCATCTTGACGCCGGGCGCGTTCTTCGGGTTGCGCATGTTCATGTCCATGCCCCCGGAGCCGTGGTCCATCCCCGCGGTGCCGCCGCTGCCCGTCTGGCTTGGGGTTATGCCCGACGCGCTGGCACCCATTTGGCTGTGGTCCATTCCCGCCATCGCGCCGGAGTTCATTTGGCCATGATCCATGCCGGCCATGCCGGCCATCCCGGACGCAACCGCGACCGCCCCGTGGTCAGTCGGTCCCTTCCAGCCGGTTAGCTTCCACAGGTTACGCGATGCGTTCTGCTGGACCGTGGGGTCGAGGCCGCGCTTCGCCACCGGGTTCTCGTCGGACATCCCCGACATTCCCTCCATCCCCTTCATGCCTCCCATATCCATGCCCATGTCGGTCATGGTCAGGAGCGTGCGCGGGCGAAGCGGCGGGACTGGGGCGATCATGCCCTCGCGCGGTGCCAGGGTGGCGCGCCCCATGCCGGAACGGTCGATCGCTTCGGACACGAAGCTGTAGGCGCGGTCGCCGGGCGTCACGATCACGTCGAACGTCTCCGCGACCCCGATCTGGAACTCGTCCACTTCGACGGGCCGGACGTTCTGGCCGTCGGCCTGCACCACTGTCATTGGCAGGTCAGGGATGCGGACGTTGAAGTTGGTCTGCGCCGCGGCGTTGACGATGCGTAGCCGGACGCGCTCCCCCGGCCGGAAGAGACCCGTCCAATTGTCGTAAGGCCCAAAGCCATTGACCAGGAAGGTGTAGGTCGAACCCGTGACGTCCGCGATGTCCGCCGGGTCCATCCGCATCTGCCCCCACTTCAGGCGATCCTTGAGGGGCATTTCCCGTCCGGCGAGCAGTCCACTCAGCGTCGGGCGCTGATAGTTGAAATAGGCACCGCCCATCTGCTTGAGCTTGCGGAAGATCTCCTCACCGGTCATCTGGCTGTGATCGGAGAGCACGATCACATGCTCGCGGTCGAATGCGATCGGGTCGGGTCCCGCGGGATCGATGACGATGGGGCCGTAGAGCCCGCCCTGCTCCTGCTCGCCCGAGTGG
>NZ_NCII01000044.1 GCF_002256775.1 Novosphingobium sp. 17-62-19
ATAACGTTGATTTCGTTGTAGAAACCTTCGGGGAACAGCGGGCGGACCGGACGGTCGATCAGGCGGGAAACCAGCGTTTCCTTTTCCGTCGCGCCGCGCTCACGCTTGAAGAAGCCGCCGGGGATACGGCCTGCTGCGGAATACTTTTCCTGATAGTGCACGGTCAGCGGGAAGAAATCTTGGCCTTCCTTGACCGACTTGGCGGCGGTAACCGCGCACAGGACAACAGTTTCGCCATATGTGGCGATGACCGCGCCGTCAGCCTGACGGGCAACACGGCCGGTTTCCAGTGTGAGGGTCTTTCCGCCCCACTCCAGCGATACGGTTTTGACGTCGAACATTGTATTTCCTTCAGCCCGCGCGCCCTATTGCGTGCGGGGTTTGCTGCCGGGGAATACCGTCCCGGTCCGGTGTGGGGCCGCTTGTGGTGCCCCGGAGGCTGTCCGCCGAATTGCGAACATGCCAATTCAAAATAGCTGAACCCCCGCGAAGGCGGGGGCCTCAGGCCGTTTACGCGGCCTTGATGAGCAAGACCGCATGAGATCCCCACCTGCGTGGGGATAACGCAAAACGTAAACGGCCCGCCAAGGCGGGCCGAACGTTTGCGTTACTTACGAAGACCAAGCTTCTGGATCAGGTCGTTGTAACGACCCACGTCCTTCTTCTTCAGGTAGTCGAGAAGCGAGCGACGCTTGTTGACCATCATCAGCAGGCCGCGACGCGAGTGGTTGTCCTTGTGGTTGGACTTGAAGTGCTCGGTCAGGGTCAGGATGCGGCTGGTCAGGATCGCGACCTGGACTTCCGGCGAACCGGTGTCACCCTCTGCGCGAGCGTGCGTGGCAATGACTTCCTGCTTCTTTTCAGCGGTAATCGACATATTCTCTACTCCGCGACATCGGAAAGGTTGAACCCCCGCGACACTTTCAGGCTTCCGCCTGCAAGCTCCACCAGCGCGACCGGCACATTGCCAGCCCTCGCCCAGTAAAGCCCGTCGTCTTGGGGCAATCCCGCCAGAACGCGGCCCTGTCGGACCGCCCTTGCCTGCTCAGGATCGAGGTTAAGAGCCGGGATGTCGACCAGCCCTGCCTCCAGCGGCAAGAGTATGTGTTCAAGGGCCGCGCCTTGACCGACATCGTTCAGTTTGTCCAGCGAAATCGCCGGGCAATGTCCCGGGCAAGGCTGCGGATGTACGTGCCTTTCGATACATGGGCAGTGAGCGTCGCAGATTCAACCGCCGCTTCTGTTCCAGTGAAGCCTTCGAGCGTCAGTTCATAAATCGTGACGGTGCGCGACGGCAGGTCTACCGCCTCTCCTGCCCTCGCCAGATCATAGGCGCGCTGGCCATTTACCATCAGCGCGGAGTAGGCTGGAGGCACCTGATCCTGCGTGCACCTAAATGCACCTAAAATGCACCTAAGCGCCTCAAGTGTAGAGCGGACGTCACTTGTGGCGACGATTTTGCCCTCAAGATCAAGGGTATCCGTCTCGCTTCCGAAGGTCACCGTGAAGGCGTAAATCTTGTCGGAATCCAACATCCGCCCGCACAGCTTCGTCGCCTCTCCAACAGCGATCGGCAGCACGCCCGTCGCCAGCGGATCAAGCGTGCCGCCGTGGCCGACCTTGCATTTGCCAAAGCCCGCCTGCCGCAAGTTGCGCTTCACCGCCGCAACCCCTTGAGTCGACCCCATTTCCAGCGGCTTGTCGAGGATGATCCACCCGTCGACCACGCTACTGCGGCTCCGGCCCGGCGACCATTCCGGCCAGGCCCGCGAGATGCTCACCCAGCCACTGCACCGGCGGCATGACGATCCGCTCAACCAGCCGCAACTCAGGCATAAAGTACGGAAGGATAACGAGAATTCCGAACACAAGGATAAGCCCGAACGGCTCCAGCTTCGCATATCCGCGTGACAGCGGAGCGGGAAGAATGCCCATCACAATCCGCGATCCGTCAAACGGCGGGATTGGCAGCAGATTGAACATCCCCAGAAAAATGTTCACTATCAAGAAGTTGCGAAGATTGTCCGCGACAAACAATACACCCAGCCCCGGCTCTGCCGCATAGTCCGTCGCCCGCACCAGCAGCCCCAGCGCCACGGCAGAAAATGCAGCCAAAACAAAGTTCATTCCCGGTCCTGCAGCCGCCACAGCGACCATTCCCCAGCGCGGATTGCGCAGGCGGGAGAAATCCACAGGGACCGGCTTGGCCCAACCGAACACCGGCGCGCCCGACAGCTTGAGCAGACCGGGAAGGATGATCGTTCCGAACGGATCGACATGACGCAAGGGATTGAGACTCAAGCGGTTTTGCTCCGCCGCCGTGGGGTCACCCAGCGCACGGGCAACCCAGCCATGAGCGATTTCGTGGAAGACGATGGCCACGATCATGGGGATCGCGATGGTTGCGATCTGCCAGAAAATTCCTTCGGGATTCATGCGCTTGTGCCTGTCCAGTCATCGCGCAGGATAGAGAACAGGATGGTGTTGCGCACCCGCCCGGTCCATGTGCGGCGTTCGTGCCGCATCAAACCCTCTTCCACGCCCCCGATCTTCCGCACCGCCGCCTGGCTGCGCAGGTTCAACGCATCGACCTTGAACGCCACCCGCTCCAGTCCGCAAGTAAAAGCATGGTTCAACATCAGGTACTTGAGCCGCCGATTGAAACCCGTGCCGCGCACTGCGGGCACGATGTAGGAGTTCCCGATCTCTACCGACCAACCCGGAGCACCATGTTCGATCCAGGCGGTCATGCCGACCAGCGTGTCTCCATCGAACACCGCATAGGGCCGACGCACTTTGCTGCCGCTGATCATCGTGTCAAACTGCGGATCGAAGGCCTCACCCCAATAGGTGAACGGGTAAATATCCCAAATTTCAGCGTCTTGTGAACAAGCAGCGCGCAAACCCTCGCGATGTTCCTCCCGCAATATCTCAAGCCGCAAGTCACCATCGGACAGCGGCACGTAGAGACCATCATCGCTCATGGGTTCATCGCCTCGGAAAAATGCTTGCGGCACAGCGCAACATAGCGGTCATTCCCGCCGATCTCGGTCTGCGCGCCAGCCTTCACCGCCGCGCCACTGTGATCGACACGCAAGTTCATCGTGGCTTTGCGGCCACAGTGGCAGACGGCTTTCAATTCGACCAGCGAATCCGCGATGCCCAGCAGGGCAGCGGCACCTTCGAACAATTCGCCTTGAAAATCGGTTCTAAGTCCATAGCATAGAACCGGAATTCCAGCTTCGTCGGCAATCCGCGCGAGTTGCCAGACCTGTGCCTTTGACAAGAACTGCGCTTCGTCCACCAGCACGCAGGACAGCGGCTCTACCGCATGAGCAGCCACCACCCTGCCCCACAAATCGGTTTCAGAATCAAAGCGATGCGCTTGCGCGTTAAGCCCAATGCGGCTCTCGATGGCTTTCTCGCCACCGCGATCATCGATGGCGGCTGTCCACAGCATCGTTGCCATGCCGCGCTCACGGTAATTGAAGTCCGCCTGCAGCAGATTGGTCGATTTGCCCGCGTTCATGCTGGCGTAGTAGAAATAGAGCTTGGCCATCGCCGCGCGCCGCTCAGTCTTCGGAAGGCGCTGCGTCCAGATCGCGCTGGACCTTGGGATCGCGGAGCAGGCTTTCGATTCTGTTGGCGGCATCGAAGCTTTCGTCGGGCACAAATTTCAGCTTCGGCGCGTATTTCAGGCGCAACCGTTGCGCCACTTCGCGCTGGAAAAACGCGGTGTTGGTGCGCAGGGCCTTCAACACCAGTTCCTCATCCTCACCCAGCAGCGCCTTGATGAACGCAGACGCATGGCGCAAATCTGCCGACATGCGCACTTCGGTGACCGATACTGTGTGTGCGCTCAGCACATCGTCATGCGCTTCCTGCCGCATCAGCAGTTCGGACAGGATATGGCGCACCTGTTCCCCTACCTTCAACAGGCGGACGGAGCGGTTTTCAGGGGTAGTCTGCTTGGCCAAATTCAACTCATCTTTGCAAGGATACGGGCGAGCGAGCGCACATTGCGCGCGGTGCCCCGGCAGCCGAGGCGGCGTTCGATAAAGGCGCCGGTCAGCTTGCTTTCGGCCACACCGTTCGCGAAATCGATATAGATGCTGCGGTCGCCGATTGCGAGTTTTTCCATGCCCCGCATCGCCTGATCGGCAGCGAGCTTGTCGAACGCGGCCTGATCTGGCTGGCGTTCCAGGAACAGCGTGTGGACGAGGTTGTCCTTGCCGATGCCGGTGAAGGGATTGCCCTCCACTGCCTCGGCAATGGCAGCACGATCACGCACTGCAACGAAGCTGTTGATCTCGAAGCGTTCCAGCATCACGTGGGCAAAAAGGTCTTCGAGGCCGTCCAACGGACGGTCATCATAGTCGAACAGCAGGTTGCCGCTGGCGACGACGGTTTCGATGCCGGTCAGCCCTTCCCGCTCAAACGCATAGCGCATGTCCGCCATCGTCAGTCGATTGCCGCCGACGTTGATGGAACCGAACAGGGCGACGTAGCGGGTCATTCAAAACCTCCATTCCTCCAGCTTGCCGGAGTGAATGCCGAAATGCTCCCCTCCCGCCTGCGGGAGGGGCCGGGGGAGGGCTTGTTGGGTTGAGTCAGATTAACAGGCCCTCCCCTAACCCCTCCCGCAAGCGGGAGGGGGATTTATGGTGCTCCGGTTTCGCGGAGCGCGTTTTACAAAGTCCGGTCGCGCATTTCGACTTCGAAGACTTCCAGCTGGTCGCCCGGCTTGATATCGTTCGTGTCGGTCAGCAACACGCCGCATTCCAGACCGCCGCGCACTTCGGCAACGTCGTCCTTGAAGCGACGCAGCGACTGGATGGTCGTGCGGCTGACGATAACGTCGTTGCGCGTGAGACGGGCGTGGAGGCCCTTGCGGATGGCGCCTTCGACGACCAACAGGCCGGCGGCCTTGTCCTTCTTGCCCGCAGGGAACACTTCCTTGACCTCGGCACGGCCAACGACCGTTTCGATGGCTTCCGGTCCAAGCTCGCCCGCCATTTCCGAACGGATATCGTCGGTGAGCTGATAGATCACGTCAAAGTACTTCATCCGTACCTTGTTGCGCTCGATCAGTTCGCGCGCCTTGGCGTTCGGACGGACGTTGAAGCCGACAATCGGCGCTCCGCTGGCCTGGGCCAGGTTGACGTCGCTTTCGGTGATCGCACCCACACCCGATGACAGGATGCGGACCTTGATCTCGTCAGTCGAAATCTTGTTGAGCGCATTGACGATGGCTTCGGCCGAGCCCTGCACATCAGCACGAACCACCAGCGCATATTCGATGACCGTGCTCTTGGCCGCAAGTGCCGAGAACATGTTTTCGAGGCTGGCGGGAGCCTGCGCCGTGCGCTTTGCCGTGGCACGTTCGTGGCGGTAAGCCGCCACTTCACGCGCGCGGGCTTCGCTTTCCACCACGGTCAGCGTGTCGCCCGCCATTGGCACACCGCCAAGACCGAGGACCTCGACCGGCAGTGATGGTCCGGCTTCCTTGATCTGGCGGCCCTTGTCATCGTGCATCGCGCGGACGCGGCCCGATTGGGTGCCGACAACCAGAATGTCACCCACCTTGAGCGTGCCGCGATTAACCAGCACAGTGGCGAGCGGCCCTTTGCCCTTGTCGAGCTTGGCCTCGATCACGGTGGCTTCTGCAGCACGATCCGGGTTGGCGCGCAGTTCGAGCAGTTCGGCCTGCAGCAGGATCTTTTCGATCAGGTTGTCCAGACCGTCGCCAGTCTTGGCCGAGACTTCCACGTCCTGCACATCGCCCGACATATCTTCCACGATGATTTCGTGTTCGAGCAGGCGCTCGCGGATTTTCTGCGGGTTGAATTCGGGCTTGTCCGACTTGGTGATCGCCACGATCATCGGCACGCCAGCGGCCTTGGTGTGGTTGATCGCCTCAATCGTCTGCGGCATCAGCCCGTCATCACCAGCGACCACCAGAATGACGATGTCGGTGACATTGGCACCGCGCATACGCATTTCGGTGAAGGCTTCGTGGCCCGGCGTATCAAGGAAAGTGATCAGATCGCCCGCCTTGGTCTTGATCTGATACGCGCCGATGTGCTGCGTGATGCCACCGGCTTCACCGCGCACGACGTCAGTCCCGCGCAGCGCATCGAGCAGCGAGGTCTTGCCGTGATCGACGTGGCCCATGATCGCCACGACCGGCGCACGGGCAATCAGCGAATCTTCATCATCAACATCGACCGAAGTATCGATATCGGCGTCACTATCGCTCACACGCTGGATGTTGTGGCCAAATTCGGTAACCAGCAGTTCAGCCGTGTCCTGATCGATGGTCTGGTTGATGGTGACCATCATGCCCATCTTGAACAGCGCCTTGATCAGGTCCGCAGCCTTTTCGGCCATGCGGTTTGCCAGATCCTGCACGGTGATCGCATCAGGCACGACGACATCGCGAACCTGCTTTTCACGCGGCTGTGACTTGCCGGCGAAGTGGGCACGCTTTTCCTTTTCGCGCGCACGCTTCAGCGCGGCGAGCGAGCGGGCGCGTGCGCCTTCATCGTCGTTCAGAGCGCGCGTGACGGTCAGCTTGCCACCACGACGGTCTTCCGTCTTGCGGTCACGCGGGTTGGCGGCAGGCTTCTTGGCGACAGGTTCCGGGCGTTTTGCCGGAGCGGTCGACTGAACCGGCGTAAAGCGGCGCGGGGCAGGCGCGACAGGCGCAGGCGCGGCAGCTTCTGGCGCAGCGGATTCGACAGGAGCCGCTGTGGGCGCAGCTTGCGCCTCGGGCGCTTCTGCAGGAGCGGACTGGGCCACTGGGGCTTCGGCCACTGGTGCAGACACCGTCGGCGCAGGTTCGGCGTCCGTTACAGGTTCAGGCGCTGCAACCGGTTCAGGGGCAGGCGATTGCGCTGCACGAGCCTTTTCCTCAGCGCGCTTGCGTTCTTCCTCAATCGCCTTGAGACGGTCTTCCTGCTCGCGGCGGTTTTGGGCCTCAACCGCTGCAAGACGGGCTTCCTCAGCTTCGCGCAGCAGACGTGTCTGCATTTCCTGCCGCGTTTCACGGCTGGCCGAAGGGGGCGGCGGTGGCGGAGGAGGAGGCGGCGGTGGTGCAACCGGCGTAGCGGCGACAGGCTCGGGCGCGGCAGGCGCGGCAGGCGCGGCAACAGGCGCAGCCTCGCCGGGGCGGCCCATGATCTTGCGCCGCTTCACTTCGACCACCACCTTGTTGGTGCGACCGTGGCTGAAGGTCTGCTTGACCTCTCCTGCCTCAACTGCGGTCTTCAGGCCCAGTGGCCTGCGGCCCAGTGTCGGCTTCTTGTCGCTATCGCTCATCGAACTCATTCGCCCTTCGTATCAGTATCGTCGTCCGCGACCGTGCCCGCATGGGGATCGGCGGCGTCAATTTCGTTTTCGGTCTCGTGCCCGAGAAAATGCATCAGGCGCTGCAGCGGCGCTGCGACTCGGTCGGTCGCTGCGGCATCGGTCAGCGCGAGGTGAACGACGTTATCGCGGCCCAATGCCACAGACAGCGCCGCCCGGTCCAGCGGCAAGATGATGCCTTTCTTGCCAGTACCTTCGGCACCTTCGCCCACTCGCCAGGCTTGTGCCAGCTTGTTGGGTCCATCGGTGCCTGCATCACTGGCGTGGCCAAGGAATGTGACCGCCCCGGAACGGGCGCCTTGGGCGATCCTTTCGGTGCCGAGCAGCAGGTTGCCCGCACGCAGTTCGATACCAAGGCGGTCCGTCAACAGACGGCGGAGTGCCGTTTCAATGCGATCGGCCAGATCGGCAGGGATGCTTAGCGTTGCGCCCTTGAAAGCGCGCGCCAAGGCTCCCTTAAGTTTACCATTGGCAAGCGCAATTTCAAGGGCTTGGCGATTCACGCCGATCCATGCGCCACGCCCGGGAGCGCGCGCCATGACGTCTGGCAGCACATCACCATCGGGCGAGATCGCGAGACGCAGGAGATCATCCCGCGTATCGTGACGCCCGGTGAGCACGCATTTACGCTCCGGCAGGGTCCCCTCTTTTGAAGGACGGCCCGCCGCCGCTTTGCCAACGATGTCGGAGCTTAGCGGCTCATTGTGAGGATTCCGCATGGGCGGCCTCCTCTGCTGCTGGTTCGTCATCGAACCAGTGCGCGCGCGCGGCCATGATGATTTCGTTGCCCTGCTCTTCGTTCAGGCCGAATTCGCCCAGAACGCCGCCCTTGTCCTCGGTCCGCTCCGAACGCTCGGTGCGTTCGCGCGGAGCCTTGTCGTTGCGGCGGCGCTGTTCGACGCGCTTCTTGGCAATGAGCTCATCAGTCGCAAGATCAGCCAGATCGTCGAGCGTCTTGATTCCGGCCTTACCCAGCACGACCAGCATGGCTTCGGTCAGGTGCGGAAGTTCTGCCAGCGCATCTTCAACGCCGAGGCCACGGCGCTGTTCGCGCAAGCCTTCTTCGCGGCGCTCGATCGCTTCGGCAGCGCGGCTCTGCAGTTCCTGGCCGAGTTCCTCGTCGAACCCTTCGATGGCGGCGAGCTCGGAGATGTCGATATAGGCGACTTCTTCCAGCTCGGTGAAGCCTTCGGCAACCAGCAACTGCGAGAGAGTTTCGTCGACGTCGAGTTCTTCCTCGAACATCTTCGAACGTTCGGCGAATTCCTTCTGGCGCTTTTCCGAAGCCTCGGCCTCGGTCATGATGTCGATGGCCGAGCCGGTCAGCGACGAGGCCAGGCGCACGTTCTGGCCGCGACGACCGATGGCGAGCGAGAGCTGATCGTCAGGAACGACGACTTCGATGCGGCTCTCTTCCTCGTCGATCACCACGCGGCTGACGGTGGCGGGCTGGAGCGCATTGACCACGAAAGTCGCGGTGTCTTCGCTCCACGGGATGATGTCGATCTTTTCGCCCTGCAGTTCCTGCACGACGGCCTGAACGCGGCTGCCCTTCATGCCGACGCAGGCGCCGACCGGGTCGATGCTGCTATCGCGGCTGATCACGCCGATCTTGGCGCGGCTGCCGGGATCGCGAGCGGCAGCCATGATGGTGATGATGCCATCGTAGATTTCGGGCACTTCCTGCGCGAACAGCTTCTTCATGAATTCGGGGTGCGCACGGCTGAGGAAGATTTGCGGGCCACGGTTCTGGCGCTCAACCTTCATGATCCATGCGCGGACGCGCTCACCCACGCGGGGCACTTCGCGCGGGATCTGCTGATCGCGACGGATGACGCCTTCGGCACGGCCAAGGTTGACGATCACGTGGCCGAATTCGACCGACTTGATCACGCCGGTGATCACTTCGCCGGCGCGGTCCTTGAACTCGTCATACTGGCGGTCACGCTCGGCATCGCGGACCTTCTGGAAGATCACCTGCTTGGCCGACTGCGCATCGATACGGCCGAGATCGACCGGTGGCAGGGGATCAACGATGAAATCGCCGATGGCAGCGCCAGGTTGCAGCTTTTCAGCGGCCTTCAGGTCAACCTGCTTGAAGTAATCCTCGACCACTTCGACCACTTCGACGACGCGCCACAGACGCAAGTCGCCGGTGCGCGGATCAAGCTTGGCGCGAATATCGTTTTCCGCGCCATAGCGATTGCGCGCGGACTTCTGGATCGCTTCTTCCATCGCCTCAATGACGACGGATTTGTCGATCATCTTTTCGGTGGCAACCGCATTGGCGATTGCAATCAGTTCGGCGCGGTTTGCAGAAATCGCACTGGCCATGGGTCAGTCTTCCTGTTCTTCGAGAATTTCGTCCGCGCCGCTGGTATCGAGCGGGCGGGAAGCGGCAATAAGCTTGTCCGTAAGGATCAGCTTGGCGTTAGCAACAAGGTTGAACGGCACTTCATATACAGTGCCACCGTCCTCGATGGAAATAGTCTGAGTTTCAGCATCGAACTCGGTGAGGTCACCGCGGAAGCGCTTGCGCTCACCCAGCAGTTCGGAAAGTTCGATGCGGGTTTCGTGGCCGATCCACGCGGCATAATCCTTCGCACGCGTGAGCGGACGGTCGATGCCGGGCGATGACACTTCAAGGCGATAGGCGTCCTCGATCAGCATTTCGCCCTGCTCTTCCAATTCATCGAACCGGTCGGACACACGGCGCGATAGCGCGGCGCAATCTTCGATCACGAGTTGGCCGGTATCGGGGCGCTCGGCCATGATCTGGAGCGTATGCTCCTCCCCATGATCTTGAATAGGGCCGATCTCGCCCCCCTTGAAATAGCGCACGCGCACGAGATCGAAACCGAGCGCCTTGGCCTCTGGCTCGATGACCTCAGTGATACGTGCAATATCCGTCATGCAAACTCCGATTAAACCCCAAAGGCAAAAGCCGGTCTGTGCCGGTGCCCGGTGGCACCAGCCTGACTTTGCTTTCACAATGTCGGGATGAGGCGCAAATAGGCAGGTCGCCCCAAAAAAGCAAGGTGCAAAAGCAGGGCGCTAGCGACGGCTGCGACACGACCCAAACGTCGGATGTAAATTCGGTTCCCAAGGTGTGGTGAAATTTCCCACTGTTCAGCGAGCAGAAAGGATTGAGCTGATGCCAGCTCTGGCCTGAAGCCCGCATTTCCGCCATTTATGCAGTTTGGCACGACCCATGCTAAGCAGGTTCCATGAGGCTGAACGCCTTGAAGCACTTAAACAGGAGGACCCAACCATGACCGAATTCACCAACCGCATCGCCGCCGCCGCCAGCGCATTTGCCCTCAGCCTTGCACTTATCGCCGGCACTGTGAATGTTCCGCAGGCGAGCAATGCTCCTGCTGCACAAGTTCAGAGCCTGATCTGATGAGCGAGCTTCTCAACCAGTTCGCCGCAGCAGCGGGTGCCTTTGCCCTCAGCCTTGCGCTGATTGCTGGAACCGTCAGCGTTCCCAACCATTCCAACCTTAATGACGCAGCCCCGGCTGCCGCACAGGAGATGATTTGATGTCCCAGCTTCGCTTTGATGATTCGGCCCCTCGCCCGCTTGAAGCCAAGCGCGGTTTCCGCCTCGACAAGGTTCGCGGCAAGATGATGGGCGTTTGCGCCGGGATTTCGAACTACTTCGGCGTGGACGTGACGCTGGTTCGCGTGGCCTTTGCGCTGGCTACCCTGCTTGGCCTCGGTTCGGCGATCATCGTTTACCTGCTGATCGGGCTGATTGCCGATTGAGCGCGCGGCCAAGCCCTCGCCCTGAACGCTCCATGCCCCGCTTCTCCTGCCCCCGGAGAAGTGGGGTTTCTTTTTGCCTTCAGACCTGTGGAGTCTTCGCGAATGGTGAGAAGTCCGTATCGGTATCGAACACTTCTGCACCTTCACGCTTTTTCAGCCAGCCCACCACCGCGTAAGTCACCGGGGTCAAGCCCGCTTCCCACGCAACCTTGAGCGCCCAATTGGTCACCATCACCATCAAGACCTGATCGTTGGTCCAGATGCCGAGGAACGCGATGGGATAAAACAACAGGCTGTCCACTGCCTGACCAAACACCGTAGAACCGATCGTGCGGCTCCACAGCGCCTTGCCGCCGGTCCAGACCTTCATCCGCGCCAGCACGAACGAATTGACGAATTCACCCGCCCAGAATGCGGTGACAGAGGCAAGCACGATCCGCCAGGTCGATCCGAACACGCTGTCATAGGCCGCCTGCCCGCCCCAGTCCGGGGCTGGCGGCATGGCGACGACGATGTAGCTCATGAACGCCATGAAAATCAGCGCGAAGAAGCCCATCCACACGCAACGCCGTGCGTTGGCATAGCCATATACCTCCGTCAACACATCGCCGATGACATAGGATACGGGGAAGAACAGGATCCCTGCACCAAACGTGAACCCGCCGACTTGCGCCAACTTTGACGCGCCGATCAGATTCGAAAGCAGCAGGATCGCCACGAACGAGGCCATGACATAGTCGAAATAGCGGAAATGCCGACGCGCACCGGAGGTGCCATCAATTCTTGCCAGATTCGCACTGGAAATTTGGGGATCGCTCATAGACCATGTTGCTAACCCGGTTTGCACGATCCGAAAAGCGTGCTTATGGAGCACCCGGCGCGCGCCCGTAGCTCATCTGGATAGAGCGCGAGACTTCTAATCTTGAGGCAGCAGGTTCGAGTCCTGCCGGGCGCGCCACTTCCATTCAGCTTTGGGCGATTGGGATTGGCCGAAACCTTGCACTCCTTCCTAGCCAGCCTTGAACATCGCAGCCACGGCAACCGACGCTGAAGGGAAATAGCCGTGGACGTAACTTGCCCAAAGCGGCCCGTGGCGGAACATGCTTTCTCCAATTGCGCCTTCGGGACTGCGAGCACGCCATTGCGGGGCAAGTGCGGTATTGAGGCGGGAGTAATGAAAGGTGTGCCCTCGCAACGTGCCTTCCGGCAGATCAAGTGCCTGAAGGCCCAGCGCTGCAAGGCGGGGCTGGATCGTGGCGCTGCCGGGCATCAAGCCCAGCATCGGCAGAGCGCAGCCCTTTCCATCGTCGAGCGTATCGAGGCAATACAACATGCCCCCGCATTCCGCGAGGATCGCCTTGCCCGCTGCATGGTGCGCCTTGATGGCCGTTTTCATAGCCCGGTTTTCGGACAGGGGCCGCAGGTGCAGTTCCGGGTATCCCCCGGGCAGCCACAGGGCATCGCATTCTGGAAGGCCAGCATCGGCGAGTGGCGAGAAATAGCAGACTTGCGCGCCCATCGCCTCAAGACAAGCGATGTTGGCGGGATAGATGAAGCCGAACGCTGCGTCGCGCGCCACGGCGATGCGATGTCCGTCCAGATGCTTTTGAGGTACTTGCGGCCCTTCTGCAAAAAATGGCACAGAATCAGGCAGCCATAGTGCAGCGTCGGACAAGCTCGCTGCGGCACGATCAATGCGGTTGTCCAGATCCGCCACCTCAGCGGCCTGCACAAGGCCGAGGTGGCGTTCGGGCAACGCAGCCTCTTCATCAGGCGGGAGAGTTCCAACCCATTGCAGCCCATCCGGCAGACTTTCAGCCAACATCTGTGCATGACGTTCGCTGCGCACACGGTTGCCGAGCGCCGCCACCACCCGCACATCTGAACGATAGGACGCCAGACCGTGCGCCAGCGCGCCGAAGGTCTGCGCCATTGCGCTGCCATCGATCACGGCAAGCACAGGCAGCCCGAATCGCGCGGCAAGATCGGCGGCGGAAGGCTTGCCGTCAAACAGGCCCATCACGCCTTCGACGAGGATCAGGTCTGCTTCTTTCGCCGCTTCATGGAGCAAGCGGCGGCATTCCGATTCGCCGCACATGAACAGATCAAGCTGATAGACCGGCGCGCCGCTGGCCCGTTCGAGGATCATCGGATCGAGAAAATCCGGCCCACATTTGAACACCCTCACCCGCCGCCCAGCCTGCACGTGACGGCGGGCGAGTGCGGCGGTAACGGTGGTCTTGCCCTGCCCGGATGCAGGGGCGCTTATCATCAGCGCGGGGCAGAACGCTGTGTTCAACGATCGATCCCTTCCTGCGCGCGCACGCCATCACGGAAGGCGTGTTTGACATCGCGGATGGCACTGACCGTATCGGCGGCGGCGATCAGCGCCTCGTCAGCAGCGCGGCCGGTGATGACCACGTGCTGCATTTCGGGCCGCGCCTCGATTGCTGGCATGATCTCTTCCAGCCCCAAGTAGCGATAGGTGACGAGGTAGGTCAGTTCATCCAGCACGACGAGGCTGATCGCTGGATTGGAGAGGGCCGCTTTGGCCTTCTCCCACCCTGCCCGCGCGGCGGTGATATCGCGCGTGCGGTCCTGCGTTTCCCAGGTGAAGCCTTCCCCGCACTTTTCCCAGATCACGTCCGGGTGGGCCGAGAAGAAGGCGCGTTCGCCCACGTTCTCGGCCCCCTTGATGAACTGGAACACTGCCGCCTTGCGGCCATAACCGAGCGTGCGCGCAACCATGCCAAAGGCGCTTGAGGACTTGCCCTTGCCATTGCCGGTCAGCACCAGCAGCAAGCCCTTGTCGCGCTGGGCGGCGGCGATCTTGGCATCGACCACCGCCTTGTGCTTGCGCGCGCGGTCGCGGTGGGCAGCGTCTGCTTCGGTGGTCACTTGCGGCTATCCGCGCGCAATTGCGGGCGCGCCATTGAAAGCAGCGCCAGCACACCGGCAGCGGCAGCAGTCCACAGCAGCGTGGCATAGAGCGTGGAGGGGAAGTAGCGACCGAGGCGCGGCATGAAGCCGGCGAGCGTGGGATCTTCAAAGCGCCCTCCGAGGAAGTAGAAACCGCCGCTTGAGAACAGTTGCGAGACAAATGTTGCTGCGACCAACAGCACAGTGATCGCAGGAAGCGCCGAAGCACGTTCGCCCAGTTTTTCCGCGCCGAAGCGCCCAGCCAACCACATCGTGCCATAGGCAGGCACCAGCATCCAGTATGCGGGGGTGAAACAGAAGTCTGACTGGCCGAACCAGCCGATTACCGTCACATCGATTGCGTATGCGAGCGCGAACAGGGCGGCAAATGCGATGCCGCGCCGTACAAGAAAGCCGAGCGCAAAGAAGCTGGCAAGACTCGTATCAGGCAAGTGCATGACATTGCTGAGCGAGTGGGTGCGCGTGACAAGCATGACAAGCGCGAGAATGCCGAACACGGCAAGATCGAAACGGGAATTGCGGACCATCAGGCGGTCTCCTGAAATGTGGGGATCAATGCTGCGGGCGCCCGGATCAGCGGGACGCGCGGGAGCCTGAATCGCACCTGTCGGTGCGTTCGGGTGATGTCAGGTACTGGTCATCACGGGGCTCCCTTCGGCAACAACGCACATGAGTGTCGTCCGCGAAGGATCAGCCTTCGTCCGCCCGGTGCATCCCGCCCGCGCAGAGAAACGACGATAACAGGCCGGTTTCCTGACTTCCCGGATCATCGCGCTTGTCGCCGCCTTCTCGGGACGAATCCCAATGGCATGATGGCGATGCGCTCACCGGTTACAGTTGCGGGAGCAGTGCCGGATCAAGCGGCTTTCACCGCCACCCGGACTTCCCGATTAAGCCCTTTCGGGCACCCGTTACGATGATCGTGATAATCCAAGCCATTGATCCGTGCAAGTATTCGCGCTTGCAGCATGAAAAGAGTGCGGCTATCTGCAGCGCCGCGACAGGTTCCCCGAAAGGGGATCAAAAGGGAACGGGGTGCGATACCCCGGCTGCCCCTGCAACTGTAAGCGGCGAGCCGGCCGGCCACTACGCCATTGGGACTTCACTGTCCTGAGAAGGCGGCCGAGCAGGCATTGACCCGTGAGCCAGGAGACCTGCCTGACGCAGTCGTTCTTCGTTCGGGCAGGGTGCACCGGACGTTCGAGGTTCCCTTCCGCAAGGCGGGGACAATCCCTCGCGCAACGACAGCCACTGCCTGCCGGGAAGCCCCGCGCAGGGAGCGGGGCCGCGTTGCGCCTGTTTGCAGGCACATGCGCTGGTGCGCGCTTCCTTCGCGGGTCGGAGCGGCGGGTCCATGCCGTCTGTACCAGAGGGAGCCGCATTGTGCGCCATACCCAATACTCACTCGTTTCTGCATTCGCCCTGATCGCCTCCCCCGCACTGGCCGATGAGCCTGCTCCCGGTGAAGCACCCGATTCCTCCATCGTCGTCACCGCATTCCGCAGCCCGGTTGCACAGGACCGTGTTTCTTCGACTGTCACCGTGCTTGATGAAGTGGCGATCCGTCAGCAGCAGCCGATCACGCTGACCGACCTGCTGTTGCGTACACCGGGCATCAGCGTGACGCGCAACGGCGGATTTGGCACGGCAACTTCGCTGCGGATACGCGGGGCTGATTCCTCGCAGACGGTGATGGTGATCGACGGTGTGCGCATATCCGATCCGTCCGCCACAGGCGGCGGCTATTCGTTTTCCAACCTGCTGCTTGACGATATCGAGCGGGTGGAGATCCTGCGCGGGCCGCAGTCGATCCTGTGGGGCAGCGACGCCATCGGCGGTGTGGTCAACGTGCTGACGCGCCGGGCCGAGAGGCCGCTTGAAGGCAGCATGGCGGTTGAAGCGGGCACTCATGCGACGGTGAACGCACAGGCCGGGATCGGCGGCACCGGATCGCTGCTGGACTGGCGCGTGGCCGGATCGACCTTTACCACCGATGGCATATCGGCGCGCAGCAACGGCACCGAGCCGGACGGATACCGCCGCACATCGGCAAGCGGGACTGCCACGCTGAAGCTGGCACCGAACCTGTCGGTCGATCTGCGCGGCTATTGGGCCGATGGGCGCAACGATATTGATGGCTCGTCGGGGGACTCGCGGGTCTATGGCCTGACTACCGAATGGACTGGCTATGCGGGGGTCAATCTCGTGCTGCTCGACGGGCGGTTCACCAATCGCCTTGCCGTGTTGCAGACAGAAACCGACCGCGAGAACTACGATCCGGCGCGGTCCATCCGTCCGCTGAACTTCGATGCGCATGGGCGCGTGCGCCGCTTTGAGTATCAAGGTTCGCTGCAACTGAGCGATATGGTGCAGGCGGTGTTCGGTGCGGAGCGTGAGGAGCAGCGCATGACGACCGCCTCGCCCGGCAACAACGCTACGCCCTATGCGCTGGTGCCGCAGAGCGCCGATACCAACAGCGTCTATGGCGAGTTGCGTGTGACGCCGCTGGCAGGGCTGACCTTCAACGGCGGCGTCCGCCATGACGATCAATCGCGATTCGGCGGCAACACTGTGTTCACTGGCGGTGCGGTCTACACCCCCAACGAAGGCCGCACCGTGCTGCGCGCCAGCTATGACGAAGGGTTCAAGGCCCCTTCGCTCTATCAGTTGTTCAGCATCTACGGTTCGGCAACACTGGCGCCGGAAAGGGCCAAGGGTTGGTCTGTTGGGGCCGAACAGGCCGTGGGCGACGTTCTTCACGCATCGGCCACATGGTTTGAGCGCGATACCGACAACCTGATCGATTTCGCTTATTGCCCGACCACCGGCACACTGCCGGCCGCCTGCTTTATTCCGGGCACCACGACGAGCCGGTTTGGCTACTATGCCAATGTCCGCAAGGCTGAAGCCAAGGGGCTGGAACTGGCAGCGCGTGCGCAACTAGGCGTACTGTTCGCTTCGGGCAATTACAGCTGGATCGCAGCGGAAGATCGCTCGCCCGGCAGCGCTGACCTTGGCCGACAGCTCGCCCGCGTGCCGCGCCATCTGGCGAACGTCGAAGGCGGTTTGGATATTCCACAAGGCCTGCGAGCGAGTGTTGCGGCGCGTTATGCCGGGAAGACGTTTGACCGGGCAGGCAGCGCCACGGTTCTGCCAGGCTACTGGCTGGTTGATCTGCGCGCGCAGTGGCGCATGGCCGAAGGGCTGACGCTGAACGCACGTGTCGAAAACGTGGGCGACAAGCAGTACGAAACCACAGGCGGTTACGGCTCGCTTGGGCGCACGGTCTATCTTGGCGTGCGGAGCCGGTTCTGATGCTGTGCCCGGTGGAACCCGTGGCGGCGGTGGTCGTCTGCTCTACCTGCCGCCATTCGGCTGAGCAGCGCGAGGACGAGAGCGGACGGCGCGGCGGCGCGGTGCTGGCAGAGGCCATGCGCATGGTGCAGCAGGCCGATCCGTCGCTGCAAAATGTGGAGGTGCAGGAAATGGCCTGCCTCTTTGCCTGCCAGCGCCATTGCACCGTGCATGTCCGGGCACCGGGCAAGATCAGCTATATCCTCGGCGGGTTCCAACCCGCCGAGGAAGATGCGCGGGCGATCCTTGAGTATGCGGCGCTTCATGCCGTGAGCGCGGAAGGCGTGGTGCCCTATGGCCAATGGCCGCAAGGGGTGAAAGGCCACTTCATCACACGCACCCCGCCGGAAGGGTTCGTGTGCACATGATCCGCTTCGACACAGAGCGCGCCATTGCCGAGGCGCTGAAGGCACTACCCCCACCGCATCTGGAGGCGATCTCGGCGGCGGAGGATCGGCAGGCGTCGCTGACCAAACCTGCAGGGTCGCTCGGTCGACTTGAGGAAATCGCGGTGTTCATGGCTGGCTGGCAGGGAACGGTGCAACCTGCCATCGATAAGGCGAGCGTGGTCGTTTTTGCCGGGAATCATGGGGTAGCCGCGCAAGGAGTCAGCGCTTTTCCGCCCGAAGTGACTGTGCAGATGGTGGCCAACTTTCGGGCGGGCGGTGCGGCCATCAACCAGTTGGCAATTGCCGGTGGCGCCAGCCTGTCGGTGGTTGCGCTCGATCTCGATAAGCCGACCGGTGACATATCGTGCAAGTCGGCGATGAGCGTCGATGAATGCCTTGCCGCCCTCAACGCTGGCGCTGAAACCGTGACGCCCGATACCGACCTCCTGATCGTGGGCGAAATGGGCATCGGCAACACTACGCCAGCCGCCGCACTGTCCCTGCAATCCTTCGGTGGCAGCGCAGCGGACTGGTGCGGGCGTGGAAGTGGTGTGGAAGAGGCGGGCATTGCGCGGAAAGTGACCATTGTCGAGGCGGCGGTTGCCCTGCATGGTCCGTATTGCACCACGCCCTTCGAAACCTTGCGCCGCCTTGGTGGGCGTGAAATTGCAGCGATGGCGGGCGCGATCCTTGCCGCCCGAATGCAGCGCGTGCCCGTCCTGCTCGACGGGTTCATCTGCTGCGCTGCCATCGCACCTCTGGTGAAAGCCCAGCCAAGGGTTACGGCCCATTGCCTTGCAGCGCACTGCTCGGCCGAACAGGCGCACGCACGTTTGCTGGAGCAGTTCGGCCTGGACCCGCTACTGCGGTTGGGCATGAGACTGGGCGAAGGTTCGGGCGCTGCGGTCGCTTTGCCGATCGTTCGGGCGGCTCTGGCCGCACACAACGGCATGGCAACCTTTACCGAGGCTGCTGTGGCACAAGCACTGTGAGCGGCAAGATGGTGCATCTGCTCCGGCACGGCCCTCCCAGGCGCACCGGACTGCTACTGGGCCATACCGACGAACCACCCGCCGATCCGGCAGGTGGCTTGAAAGGATGTGTGCCAGACAGCCTGCCTGTCAGCCATGTAGTGAGTTCGGACCTGCTGCGCGCCTTGGCCGGGGCGGAAACACTGGCCACGATGCGCGGCCTCGACCTTTGCATCGACCCCCGCTGGCGTGAGTTGAATTTTGGCGCATGGGAAGCCCTCGCACCTGATGCTTTGCCAAGCACCACCCTTGCCAGGTTTTGGGATGACCCCGACGCATGTGCGCCACCGCAAGGTGAGCGCTGGTCGTGCCTTCGCAACCGTGTAGCTGCGGCCTTGGCAGACATTGGAGATGCCTCGCTCGTGGTGACCCACGCCGGGGCCATGCGGGCCGCCGTGTCAATCTTGACCGGGCTGGATCACCGGCAGGTCTGGGCCTTCGACTTACCCTACGGTGCGCTGCTCTCCCTAAGGGTGTGGTCGGGTGACAATCCTGCGGGACAGATCGTAGGCTTGCGCGCGGGACTGCCACGATGAAACCGGTGCTGCTGGCCTTGCAGTTCATGACGCGCCTTCCACTTCCCACGATTGCGGCGGGGGAGGACGACTTCGGCAATGCGATACGCTGGTTCCCGATCGCTGGGCTGATCGTTGGCGTGGCAGCGGCAGCGGCAGCGTGGATTGGCACACTTCACAGCCCGGCACTTGGGGCATTGCTTGGCCTTGGCGCATGGGTTGCCATAACCGGTGCGCTACATCTCGATGGTCTTGGTGACATTGCTGACGCAGCGGGCGCAGCACACGCTGACCGCTCCCGCATAAGCGAGGTGCTGGCCGATCCGCATATCGGCAGCTTTGGTGTGACGGCAATTGCTTTGCAACTCTTGGCAAAGTTCGTGCTGCTCGAAGCGCTTCTCCAAAGCGGAAGCGCGCCTTTGCTGGTCCTCGCGCCAGTCCTCGCGCGTACCGGACCAATGGCATGGGCGCTCCTTCTACCCGCACTCCATTCCGGTTTCGGCACACTGTTCCGGCAAGGTGCAAACTGGCCGGTATTCGGCTGCTGGCTTGCCATGTGGAGTGGCTTTGCGGCTGTCACATGCCCGCTGGTGCTATCCGCAGTCGCAGCATTGCCGCTCTGGGCACTATGGCTGAACAAGCGCGTTGGCGGAATATCCGGCGACGGCCATGGCGCCGGGATCGAATTGGTCGAGGTCGCTGCGCTGCTCATGCTGGTATTGGGGCAATGAGCGGCGCATTCACACATCATGGGGGCCGCCTTGCCGACGCTTGCGCGCGATTTGGCGGAACACCGTCGGACTGGCTGGACCTTTCTACCGGTATAAATCCCGACAGTTGGCAGCCTCCTGAACCGCTTCGCGTGAATTGGCAGGCTCTGCCCGATCCCGCCGCCCTAGGAAAACTTGAACACACTGCTGCCCGCTATTTCGAGTGCAGCCCTGCCCTTTGTGCTGCCGTGCCGGGCAGCGAAATCGGCTTGCGTCAACTCGCGCGCCTCCTTGGACTGCCGGGGCTATATCAACCACTGGCCTATGGCACCTACGCGGCAGCATTCGGACGCGCAGAGCCGATCAATGACCTTTCGCGGCTGCCGTCCAGCGCCACTGCGCTGCTCCTTGGCAATCCCAATAACCCGGACGGGCGGGTCCTTTCGCGCGAGACGCTTCTTTCGTTGCTGAACCATCAGGAGCGGCACGGTGGATGGCTGATCGTCGATGAGGCGTTTGCTGACTGCAAAGCGGACTGGGGCATTGCCGCCGAAGTTGCCCCCGGCAGACGACTGATTGTCATCCGCTCCTTCGGCAAGTTCTTCGGCCTTGCGGGGCTTAGGCTGGGCTTCGTCATCGCGCCGCCTGAGGTGCTCACAGGTTTAAGCCGGAGCTTTGGCGACTGGCCGATCCACACCGCCGCCCTTGCATACGGCCAAGGCGCCTATGCCGACAGCACGTGGATCACCGCGACCCGCCGCAGCCTGGAATGTCGCGCAGCCGCACTTGAGCCGGTTCTGCAACGACTCGGTCTTTCAACCCTGGGCGCGTGCCCGCTGTTCCGGCTCGCCAAAACGCCCAATGCTGGCGACCTGTTTGGCGCGCTGGCGCAGCAACAGATTCTGACGCGGCCCTTCTCCGGTCACCCTGAACTCTTGCGCTTCGGCGTGCCGCGTGATGATGTGGCGTTGGAACGCCTCGATGCCGCACTTGGCAATGCGTGCCGCCGTGGCTGACCCAGTCGCACTTGTAGCGTTGAGCCTTGATGCAGCGTTCGGCTGGCCAGCACGCCTTTACGCCAGAATCGGGCATCCAGTCGGTGCATTCGCAAAGGTAATTGCCCATTGCGAACGGCGGTGGAACCGGCACGAAGCCAGCCCTACCGCACAGCAGGCGGGCGGTGTGGCAACTGTACTGGTGTTGATGGCATTGGCCGGAATTGGTGGAACGCTGCTGACCATCGCCGCTAACAGGTTCGGGTCTGCCGGTTGGCTGATACTCGCCCTGCTGGCTTGGCCCGCTCTCGCCCAACGCAGCCTTGATGCGCACATCATGCCGGTCATTGACGCATTGCAGGCCAACAATATCGACGGTGCCAGAACAGCCGTCGGAATGATCGTGGGGCGCGACACCGCAGCGCTCGACCGAACAGGTGTGTGCCGCGCGGCCATCGAAAGCCTTGCAGAAAGCTTTTGCGACGGCGTTGTCGCTCCGTTGTTCTGGCTGATGGTGGCAGGTCTTCCCGGCATCTGGATCATGAAGGCGGTCAACACAGCCGACAGTCTGATCGGCCACAAGGAGGCCCCCTATCGCCATTTTGGCTGGGCTGCTGCACGCCTTGACGACCTGATGAATTTCATTCCCGCCCGCGTTTCAGCGCTACTGATCTGCCTGTCTGGTCCCGGCGGTTGGACGATAGGCTGGCGCTACCGCCGTGCCCATGCCTCACCCAATGCGGGATGGCCCGAAGCCGCGATGGCCGGAGTGCTGGGGGTGCGTCTGGCCGGGCCTGCCGCCTACGATGGTGTGATGCTGGACAAACCGTGGATCGGTGAAGGCGGCGAGGCAAATCTGGAATCGCTGTCGCGCGCAAGACGCGTCTATCACCGCAGTTGTGCGATGTGCTGGTTGATCGCGGGAGGAACAGCATGGCTGGCTTGATGTTGCAGGGAACCGGGTCTGACGTGGGCAAATCGGTGCTGGTCGCCGGCCTGTGCCGTGCCGCTGCAAACCGAGGGCTGAGCGTGCTTCCGTTCAAGCCACAGAACATGTCGAACAATGCGGCCGTCACCGCTGATGGCGGTGAGATCGGCCGGGCACAGGCGTTGCAGGCGCTGGGAGCGAGGGCTGAACTTCATACCGACATGAATCCCGTCCTGCTCAAACCACAGGCCGATCACACGTCGCAACTCGTGGTTCATGGAAAAGTGCGCGGCACGCTGGGTGCGGCAAACTTTCGTGAATGCAGGCGCAACCTCCTTCCCGAAGTGTTGGAAAGCTGGAAGCGGCTCCAAAGCCGCTGTGACATTGTGATCGTCGAAGGCGCTGGCTCGCCTGCCGAGATCAACTTGCGCGAGGGCGACATCGCCAACATGGGTTTTGCACGCGCGGCAGGCGTGCCGGTGGTACTCATTGGCGATATCGACCGGGGCGGCGTGATTGCCTCACTTGTAGGCACACGCACCGTGATTGATCCCGATGACGCAGCAATGATTCACGGCTTTATCGTCAACAAATTTCGTGGTGATCCTGCGCTGTTTGAAGACGGCTATACTGCCATTGAAGACCTCTCAGGATGGCGCGGGTTTGGCGTGGTGCCATGGCTGCCCTGCATCGCAAAACTGCCGAGTGAGGATGCGGTGGTGCTGGAACGCCCCCAACGTGCCGCAGCGGCGCGCAAGCTCATTGCCTGCCCGATGTTGCCACGCATATCGAACTTCGATGACCTTGATCCGCTGCGACAGGAACCGAATGTCGAACTGGTGATGGTCCCGCCGGGCAGGCCCATTCCGACAGAGGCAAACCTGATCGTCATTCCAGGATCAAAAGCAACGATTGCCGACATGGCGTTCCTGCGCACGCAAGGGTGGGATATCGACATCCTTGCCCACCACCGGCGGGGTGGCATGGTCCTTGGCATCTGCGGCGGTTACCAGATGCTGGGGCAGACCATTGCCGACCCGCTGGGGATTGAAGGTACGCCAACGGAGGTGGCCGGTCTTGGACTGCTCGCCGTGACCACCGAACTTACCGCGCACAAAGCGCTGCGCAACATTGCGGGCAAGGCTTTTGGTGCAGCGTTCGAGGGTTATGAAATGCACATGGGCACAACTGCCGGGCCAGACACCATGCGACCATTCGCCATGCTTGACGGCAACCGCGCGGACGGAGCGATCAGTAAGGACAAGCGGGTCGTCGGAACATATTGTCACGGGCTGCTCAGTCGCCCCGAATTACGTGGCAAACTGCTGCGCCGGATCGGTGCGCAAAGCGACAGCGCAGATCATCGCATGACAGTGGATGCCGCGCTGGACGATCTGGCCAACGCACTCGAAAAGCACCTTGATATCGACGACTTGTTGGCACTGGCGCAGGGCGCAGGCCGATGACAAGCCTGCTTGTCCTCGGCGGCGCGCGTTCGGGAAAGAGCCGCTATGCGCAGAAGCGGATCGAAACACACTGCGGTGCGATGGTCTATATCGCCACGGCAGAAGCCAGGGATGATGAGATGGCGGAGCGTATCGCTCTGCATCGCATGGATCGTGGAAAAGGCTGGAAAACGCTTGAGGCGCCGATTGACCTGCCCGGCGCCATCAAAGTGGCGTCCGCCTCATCCGATGCGATTCTGGTGGATTGTCTGACGATCTGGTTGTCCAACGTGATGCTTGAAGGCATCAGTATTCCCAAGGCTCGCGATGATCTGATCGCTGCGGTCACAACCTGTAGCGTACCCATCGGCTTGATCGCAAACGAGGTAGGCCTGGGCATCGTGCCAGATAACGCGCTGGCCCGCCGCTTCCGGGATGAAGCCGGATGGCTCAACCAGAAACTGGCCGAGGTGGTCGACGAGGTCGTATTCCTGGCCGCTGGTCTGCCGATGATGCTGAAACCTTAGGACACTTTCAGCATTATACGAATTGTGTGCGTATCATCGCTGATATGCAGGCCCACGACGAGATTCTTGGTCGTGTCCCACTGGGTGGTGTAAGAGCCGTCGATCCAAGGTAGGATCGGGATCAGGTCAGGCTGCCACGGCGGGCAGGCTGACGATGGGATTATGG
>NZ_NCII01000045.1 GCF_002256775.1 Novosphingobium sp. 17-62-19
GCGAAACTGACCGGACACTACAGCGCTTTATCGATTAGCGCGTGTCCGGTCAGCTTCGCTACCGGCAGAACCTACACCACGTACCGGGACACGACCCTTCGATCTGCCCGAACCAATCTGGTGGGATGACCGGCTCTATGGCTGATCGCGCCTGACCGGCATATTTGCGTTGATCCTTGCGAACTGCCTTATTCGCCGACAGTCGAGCCGCCGGCATTGAGCAACTGCGAAACCGCCGTGACAATCTGGCCGATCGCGAAGGGCTTGGCGATCAGCACGCTGTTGGGGACGCCATGCGAGGTCCAGTCATGACCGCTCGCGCCCGACATATAGACGATTGGAATATCCGCTGTCAGTTCGCGAGCGCGTCGTGCGACATCCCAACCGGTCAGCTTATTCGGTACAAGATTTACGTCGGTGACGACCGCCCGGACGACCGAGTCCGCTTTCTCTAATAAAGTGATGGCATCCTCGGCGCTTTGAGCAGTCGCCACGGCATAGCCGGCATCTTCCAGGCCCGAGACAACGACCTCCTCGATCAATGTCTCGTCCTCCACCACCAATATCAAAACTGAGTCAGTCAAAATCGGTGGTGCCTTGTTGGTGTTCGAACGGAACGCTCCGCACCTATACGATAGAATTGCTCAACGCAGCCAGGCTGCAAACTATCCGCACCCGCTGGGTAAATCTCGCAAAGGGGGACAGGCTTTGCCGGTTCAAGCTGCTTCTAGCAGCGGTGCAGCCGCCACGGCCCGTGCGACGGTAACGGTGAATCCTGCCGGGCCAGTCATCATCGTGACTGTGGCATCCAATTGCTTGGCGAGCGCCGCCACGATCGTGGTGCCGAGGCCGCCATCGATTCTGGGCGGTGTGTCGGCGGCCTTGCCGACGCCATTGTCTGACACGATCAGCATCCAGTCGTCCCGGTCGATCGCGTAGCGCACATCGATCGCAGCTTCGCGGCGTTGCTCGGGAAAAGCATATTTAAGCGCGTTGATCACGAGCTCGGTGACAATCAATCCCAGGCTGACAGCCTTGGCTGACGGGATCATGCCCGCGTCCGATATGACCTTGATGGCGACCGGCTGGTTGTCGCCGATCATCGACGCCCCGAGACCGGCGCAGAGCTTTTCGAGATAGTTGCCGACCTCGATCTGATCGATGCCGTCGGTCATGTCGAGATGCTGCTGGACAGCGGCGACCGACATCACGCGTTGATGAGCATCCTGAAGATGGAAACGTGTCTCGTCAGAGGAAACGGCCCTTGCTTTAAGCATCAAAATACTGGCGATGATCTGCAGGCTGTTGGCGACACGGTGCTTCATCTCCTGCAGGAGTATCTCGTTCTGCCGCCGCAGTTCTTCAGAGCGCTCAAGCAGGGCTTCCTTCTCGTGCTCGATCGCGCGCCGTTCCGTCACGTCACGAAAGGCAAGCAGGATCGCCATTGTGTCGCTCTCGTCGTACAGGACCTTGCGGGCATTAAGCAGCATGATGCGGTGGCCGATCGCCGGGAAATCATGATCGACCTCGAACCCGTCCATTGCGACCCGCTCGGGCAGGATGGTCTCGAGCAACAGCCGTAGCGCGGGAATATCCCACTGCCCATGGCCGAGCGCATAGAGCAGGCAGCCTTGAGTCTGTGCCGGCTCGACCTTGAAGATTTCATAGAAGGAGCGACTGGCCTCGAGAACGCGGAGATCAGCATCGAGGACAAGAAACGGCTCGGGGATCGTATTGACGATCGCCTGGGCCAGCAGATTGGCCTCTTCGAGGTTTCGCACGGGAAGTGTCGTGGACATTCCGGTCAGCCCATCACAAATGGGCAAGAATCGCTCAATATCATCACGCGCCTTCCACTTATAGGCGGAGGCACGGTCGTCCCCCGGTCACGGGACGCCTGCGGATGCAATCGAGTGATGGCTGAGATTACCATAGCAGCGCGGCCATGCCTATGCTTGCGTTATAGCGTGCCGGACAATGCGTGGGAATCAGGCGGCGTAGACTAGACGCGACCTTGCTTCAGGCAGGAGGATCGCGCACCAGATCAGCGCTGAGAAAGTCGACGAACGCCCGCGCGGCGATGCGGGTCGCCCGTCCCATTGGATAATAAGCATGAACCGGCAGCGCTGCGGTCTCCCAATCGGGGAAGATCTGCACCAGCGCACCTCGCTCCAGCTCAAATCTACATGCCCAGGAGGTGGTCGAGGTGATACCGAGGCCGCCTGCTGCCGCCGCCAGCGCGCCAGCAGTATCATTCGTGGACACATGCGCACGAACATCGACCACTACCGTTTCACCATCTTTCTCGAACCGCCAGGAAGACGATTGGGTCGAGGCCGGGCCACCGACAATCCGGTGCGCGCCGAGCGCGCCAGGCACCTGCGGTGTGCCGTATTTTGCAAGATAGGCCGGCGCGGCGACGATCATCCGCCGCATCTGCCCGATCAGCTTGGCGGTTCCCGACCCTTCGGGCAGATTGCCGACACGGATGCCGACATCGACGGCTTCGCGGACCATATCCTGCCAGCTGTCGTCGAGGAGCAGGTCGATCTGGAGTTGTGGGTGCCGTTCGGCGAACCCCGACAATCGTGGCATGACGACGCGGATGCCCATGGTCGAGGGCATCCCGATGCGCAACAGCCCGCGCAGTTCGCCGGTTTCGCGGATACTGTTCTCGGCATCCTCCAGCGCCGCCAGGATCGGTTCGATCCGAACCAGATATTCCTGACCCGCTTCGGTCGGCACGACGGCGCGGGTCGTGCGCGATAATAGGCGCGTCCCCAGCCCCGCCTCCAGTTCGGCGATCATGCGCGAGACCTGCGATTGGGCAAGACCGTTCTCCCGGGCCACCGCCGAGAAGCTGCCCAGCCGGGCAACACGGGTGTAGAGCCGCAGGGTCAGGATATCTTTCATATTGATGCTGGCTTAGCATAGGTCATAGCCGATTTGAACGGCTACCGACTGAACCAAACATCCGCCACTTCAGCGGCATCGGATCCGAAGCGCAGTGTCGCTGCACTGCCTTCGCCGAAACGGTCCAACCTCGGGCCGGCAGAGATGGAAGGATAGTCACATGCAGATCAACGGTTCGATCGCCCTCGTCACGGGCGCCAATGGCGGCATCGGCCGCGCGTTCGTCGCCGAGTTGCTGAAGCGCGGCGCCGCGAAAATCTATGTTGCCGCACGCGACACGGCGTCGCTGCGCGACCTCCTGCAGGGCGGTGACCGCCGCTTGGTGCCGCTTCCCCTCGATGTCACCGATCCCGATCAGGTCGCGGCGGCCGCCGGCGTCGCCAGCGATGTGACGCTGCTCATTAATAACGCCGGCTATGCCGCGTTCGAGGGCGCGATCGCCGCACCGGATATCGACGACGCCCGCCGCGAGATGGACGTCAATTATTTCGGCACGCTGGCGATGACCCGCGCTTTCGCTCCAGCGCTCGCCGCATCGGGAGGTGGTGCGACCATCAATATGCTTTCGATGCTGGCTCTGGTCAGCTTGCCCGTGGCCGGCACTTATGCCGCATCAAAAGCCGCCGCGCTGTCACTCACCCGCAGCATCCGCGCCGAACTGGGCGCACAGGGCACGCAGGTGATCGGCGTGCTGGCCGTCCAGACGGATACGGCGATGGGCGCCAAACTGCCCGAGCCGCGCATGACGCCCAATGAGGTGGTCAGCGACGCCCTCGATGCGCTTGAGGCCGGTAGCAGTGACGAAGTCGTCGCCGGTGCCCAGACCCACACGATCCATGAAGCGTTCACGGCCAACCCCAAAGCCGTGCAGGCGATGATGTCGACCCGGCTGCCCGTGGCCCGGAATGCGGCCCAGCCAAAGGCCGCGTGACGCTCCTGCTACTCTCATTTGAAGGATAGGATCATGGATTTTCTCGAAACCATCGCCGCTCGCAATGTCGACTTTGCCGCGCACGGTTTTACGCCCGACCTTAAGATTATTCCGTCCAGGAAGACGATGATTATCGGCTGCGTCGACCCCCGCGTCGATCCGATGGACGTGCTCGGCCTCGAGCCAGGCGAGGCGGTGGTCATCCGCAATGTCGGCGGCCGTATCAACCCGGCCCTGCTCGAAACCCTGACGATCCTGCGTACCGTGTCGCACGCCGCCGGACAGGAAATCGGCGAAGGCTGGACGTTGATCGTGCTTCATCACACCGATTGCGGGATCAAGGGCTGCTACCATCATGCGCCCGAACTTCTTGCGCCCTATATGGGTGTCGCGCTCGAGGCGCTGGACGCGCTTGCGATCACGGACCCCTACGCCGCCGTCGCGATCGACGTCGCCGCGCTCAAGGCCAATCCCAAACTGCCGGCCACTTTCATGGTCACGGGGCTGGTCTATGATGTGGCGACTGGTTTGATCGAGACCGTGGTTCCACCAGCCCCGCTGCGGTCTTTGGGCGCATAAGCGACGCCTATCGCGCATCGCGAGAAAAGATGCGCACGAGATGCTTGATGATTGTTCTTTGTTTGTTCTATTCTACGGCCATGCTCCGAGTCGATGAAGATAGCCTGGCCCTCCATCTCGAGGTGTCCCTCGCAACGGCCGAACCGGCCCTCGTGACCAATATCCGATACGGCGACGCCGTTGCGCGTCGCCGTGCGACGGCCGAATTGGCGCGACACCTCGCTATGCGTTTGCGCTGCTATGATATCCTCGCCGATGAGGCCGCGGCACGGTCCGATACATTGCCGCTCTTTCCTGACGCATGACCCACGCTACCGCCCCGGTTGAGCGCTGATGCTCGCTATATTTCTGCTGGCTGTTGCGGTCGTACCCAGCGGCCAAGCATTCATCTGCACGCCCGTCAGGGTGTGGGACGGCGATGGCCCGGTCTGGTGTCGCGAGGGACCGCGCATCCGGCTTGCCGGCATAGCGGCGCGGGAGATCGACGGCTCGTGCCGCAAGGGACACCCCTGCCCACGCGCCAGCGGCATCGCCGCGCGCGACGCGCTGGTGCAGTTGCTCGGCGGCGCCAGAGGACGTGCCGGCACCGGCCATATTCTTGTCACTGGCCCAAGGCTCCAGTGCCGATCGAACGGCAATGCGAAGGGCGATCGCACCGGCGCCTGGTGCGCGGCGCCGGTGATCGGCGATATCAGCTGCGCCATGATTGCCACCGGCACGGTGCTGCGGTGGAACCGCTATGCTGCGGGCCACTGTGGTTGAGGTGACGCGAAGGGCGAAATAGCGGCATCCCACCGCGCCGCATATGTCCGAAATCTGCCTACATATTTCGGACCAGTCACATTTACTTTTGTCCGAAGTTTGTGTACGGATTTCGGACATGGCCGACGCTGTTCCCGATCTCAAAGCCGCGATCCTGCAACGGATCGACGCGCGCGCGCCCAAGGCGGTATGGACCCCGGCCGATTTTCTCGACCTCGGCAGCCGTGACGCTGTCGACAAGACGCTGCAACGTCTGACGAAAACGGACGCGCTGAGGCGGATCGACCGGGGGCTCTATGACAAGCCGGCCCGCAACAGCCTGACCCAGCAAAGCAACCCGCCCGATCCGCGTGAGGTGATCGACGCCATCACCCGCCGCGACCAGATCCGGGTGCTGGTCGACGGGATGACCGCCGCCAATGATCTCGGCCTCACCAATGCGGTGCCTGCCAAGATCGTCGTCCATACCGACGCACGATTGAAGACGATCCAGCTCGGTCGGCTCACGATCGGCTTCCGGCTGACCGCAGCCAGCAAGCTCTTCTGGGCCGGACGACCGGCGATGCGGATCGTCCAGGCGCTCCACTGGCTGCACGACACGATGGGCAGCGATCCGCAGGATGATGATCTGGTCCGCCGTCGCCTCGCGGCGCTGCTGAACGATCCCGGCCAGGGCAAGGTGCTGCGCGACGATCTGGCCGACGGCCTCTCCACGCTCCCAGCTTGGATGCAGGCGTTCTTCAAACCGATGCTGTTCGAGAAGACCACGACGTCATGATGAACCCAGCCTATGACCGCATCATCAACGTTGACGATGCGACACGCCTCGGCGTGTTCACCACGACCGCCCAGCGCATCGGCACCACGCCCCAGAATGTCGAGAAGGATTTCTGGGTTTGCTGGACGCTCGACGCGCTGTTCAACGGCCTCCCGCCAGGTCCAAGGCTGCTGTTCAAGGGCGGTACGTCGCTATCGAAGGGCTTTGGCCTGATCCGCCGCTTTTCCGAAGACATCGACGTCACCGTATTTCGCGACGATCTGGGGCAGACCGCCTCGATCGCCGAGCTCGAGGCAATGAGCGGCAAGAAGCGAGAAGCCGCGCTCGACGCGATCCGCGAAGCCTGCGAGGCCCATATCCAGGGGCCTTTGCAGAGCCAGCTCGCCGCGATCGTCGGCGAAGCAGCCGAGCGGATGGGGATAGCCGCCGCGCAGTGGCGAGTCGAACCCGACGCACATGACGCTCAGGCACTTTCCCTGCGCTACCCGACGGTCACGCCGGTCGACGCCTATGTCGGCAAGGCGGTGAAGATCGAGTCCGGTGCCAAATCCGCGCTCGATCCCCACGCGCTCCACACGATCAAGCCCTATCTCGAAGCCGACGTGCCGGGGATCGATCTGGCCGTCGCCAATGTGACGATCGTCGACGCGGAACGGACCTTCTGGGACAAGGTGGTTATCCTGCACGGGTTGCGACGCTGGTTCGAGATCCGCGGCGTCCTGCGCGGCAATGGCCAGCGCGTCTCGCGCCATTATTATGATCTTCACGAGCTGTTGCAGTCCGACGCCGGCAAACGAGCGCTGGCTGATCCGGCGCGCGGCCGAGATTGCGTCGCCCATGCCCGGCTGTTCTTCAACCGGCCGGCCTTCGACCTGGGGACCGCCGTGCCAGGCAGTTTCGCGCTATGCCCCGAAGGCGACATGGTCGATGATCTGCGGCGCGACTATCGCGCCATGACGGGGATGATCTTTGGCGACGCGCCTGCCTTCGATGCCGTCATCGAGAGCATCGCGACCCTCCAGAACCAGCTCAATACGGCAGTTCCGTAAGAGCGCGCTTCGGGTCAGCCGACGGCCTGCGTCGCGAGATCCTTGTCCGCATCGCGCCTGAGTATCGCTGCTTTGCGCTCGGAATAACGATCGACGAGCTGGTCGGCATGGCCGCGCGTGAGGATCGTGAAGCGAACGAGCTCCTCCGTCACATCGACGATACGGTCATAATAGCTGGACGCGCGCATCCGGCCGTCCTCGCCGAATTCCTTGAAGGCCATGGCGACACTCGACTGGTTGGGGATAGTGATCATCCGCATCCAGCGGCCGAGTAGCCGCAATGTGTTGACCGCGTTGAACGACTGCGAGCCGCCGGACACCTGCATCACCGCGAGGGTCCGCCCCTGGGTCGGGCGCTTGCCGCCGAACTCCAGCGGCAGATGGTCGATCTGCGCCTTCATGATGCCGGTGATCTGGCCATGCCGTTCGGGACTGCACCACACCATCGCTTCCGACCACAGCGCATGCTCGCGCAGCTCATGGACCGCCGGATGATCGTCACCCTCGACCTGATCGGGCAAGGGCAGATCGCTCGGATCGAATATGCGCACCTCGGCGCCGAACAGGATGAGCAGGCGGGCCGCCTCCTCCACCGCAAGTCGGCTGAACGAACGCGCGCGCAGCGAACCATAGAGCAGCAGGATACGCGGAGGTGGATTGAGAGGACCAAGACCCGCCGCCAGATCATGCCGGACCATCGCGCGATCGAGCGCCGGCATGAGATCGGGATCGGGAAGTGTACGCAGTCGGGACATCAGCAAATCCGTTTGAAAAGAAAGGCGGCGCTCGCAGGGCAAAGCGAGCGAAACTCCGCGCTGTCGGCGATCTCCGCCGGCGCGGAGGCGCGGGGTATCGGGGCATATCCGAAGCGGCCGAAAAAGGACTCAGCCGTCGTGGTCAGCAGATAGACGCAGGTCGCGCCATCATCAGTCGCCGCGCGTTCGAGCGTGGACAGCATGGCGCTGCCCAGACCCGCGCCGCGACGCGCCTCCACGACGATAAAGGAGCGCAGCAACCGATCGGCTCCAGCGCCTTCTACGCCGCCATAGCCAATCAGACCGTCCTCATCGTCGAACCTGTAGAAATGACGGCCAGTCGCTGCGATATCGCTCGCCGGCAGTCCTGCTTCCGCCAGCATCTGCGCGAGCGCGGCCAGCTGGTGAAGTTCGACGCGCGTAGCGATCATGTCGTAGCCCGCTGCTCGTACCATGGCCGCGTCGCCTTCACGATATGCACGACCGAGAGCATCACCGGCACCTCGACGAGCACGCCGACGACCGTCGCCAGCGCAGCGCCCGAGTTGAGGCCGAACAGGCTGATCGCAGCGGCAACCGCGAGCTCGAAGAAATTGGACGCGCCGATCAGCGCGGCAGGCGCGGCAACGCACCAAGCCACGCCGAACCGGCGGCTCAGCCAATAGGCGAGGCCCGCATTGAAATAGACCTGGATCAGGATCGGCACGGCGATCAGCGCGATGACGAGCGGATGGGCAATGATCGCCTGGCCCTGAAATCCGAACAGCAGCACCAGAGTCGTCAGCAAGGCGACCAGCGATACGGGGCCAAGCGTTGCGAGTAAACGCTCGAGCGCGGGCTCGCCGCCGAATGCCAGCAGCACGCGACGCGCGATCTGGGCGACGATGACCGGCACCACGATATAGAGCAGCACCGAAATCAGCAGCGTGTCCCATGGCACCGCGATCGAGGCGACGCCGAGCAGCAGCCCGACCAGCGGTGCGAAGGCAAAAACCATGATGATGTCGTTGAGCGCCACCTGGCTCAGCGTGTAGCTCGGCTCGCCCTCGCAGAGGTTGGACCAGACAAAGACCATGGCCGTGCACGGCGCCGCGGCCAGCAGGATCAGCCCGGCGATATAAGAGCTGACCTCGCCGGCAGGGAGCAGCGGACGAAACAGCCACCCCAGGAAGACCGTGCCCAGCAACGCCATCGAAAAGGGTTTGACCGCCCAGTTGATGAATAGGGTGACGCCGACCCCCTTCCAGTGCTGGCGCACCGACCCCAAAGCCCCAAGGTCGATCTTGAGCAGCATCGGAATGATCATCAGCCAGATCAACGCCGCCACGACGAGATTGACACGGGCGATCTCGGCCGCGGCGATAGCGGCGAAGAGGCCCGGCAGCGCATAGCCGAGCGCGATACCCACGATGATGCATAGCGCCACCCAAAGGCTCAGATAGCGTTCGAAACCGCTGATCGCCGGTTTGGTCGGCGCGCTAACGGCGCTCATCCCTCGATCCTCTTGCCGGCGGCATCGATAACCCGATGCCCGTCCTCCTTGGTGAAAGCGCCGCGCTGTTGGCTCGGCAACAGATCGAGCACTGCCTCGGACGGTCGGCACAATTTGACGCCCAGCGGCGAGACGACGATAGGCCGGTTGATCAGGATCGGGTGGGCGATCATGGCGTCCAGCAACTCGTCATCGTTCAACGCGGGATTGGCGAGGCCGAGCTCATGATAGGGTGTGCCCTTCTCGCGCAGCAAATCGCGGGGCGTGATCCCCATGCGCCCGATCAGCGAGGCGAGCCGCGATCGGTTCGGCGGCGTCTTGAGATATTCGATGACATGCGGCTCGATGCCGGCATTTTCGATCATCGCGAGCGTGTTGCGCGACGTTCCGCAATCGGGATTATGATAGATGATCACGTCGATCGGCATCACGCAGCGTCCCCGCGACGAGTGCTCGCGCCTTCGACCTGGCCGATTTCCCGAACATGGGCGCGCAACGCCAAGGCGTCGAGCCGATCGAACGGCAGCGCGATGAACAGCTTAATCCGATTTTCCAGATAGCGCAGCGCCGTCACGAACGCCCGTTCGCGCTCGATCGTCGGGCCTTGGACATGGCTCGGATCCTCAATGCCCCAATGCGCCGTCATCGGATGACCCGGCCAAATCGGACAGGTTTCGCCGGCCGCGTCGTCGCAAACGGTGAATACGAAATCCATGGCGGGCGCACCGGGGCCGGAGAATTCATCCCAGCTTTTCGACCGTAGACCGGCGATCGGATACTCGATCCGTTCCAGGAGAGCGATCGCGTCCGGATTGATCGCACCCTTGGGAAAACTGCCTGCGGAAAAAGCGCGAAACCGGCCCTCTCCCAATTTCGTCAATGCACTCTCGGCGAGGATCGAGCGCGCGGAATTGCCGGTGCACAGAAACAGGACATTATAAACGCGGTCAGACATGGAGAAGCTCCGTCAGCAGCAGGGAATAAGCTCGGCGATCAGCGGTTCGCACAGCTCTGCCCTGCCCCCGCAGCAGTCCTTGACGAGGAACAGGGTGAGCGCCTTGAGCTGGTCGAGATCGGCGCGGTAGATGATATGGCGGCTGTGGCGCTCGGCTCGGACCAGACCGGCGCGAGCAAGTCCGGCGAGATGCGAGGACATCGTATTCTGGGGGATGTCGAGCTGGCGGGCGACGTCCCCGGCGGCGAGGCCGGCGGGCTCATGCCGCACCAGCAACCGGAAGGCGTCGAGCCGCGTACTTTGCGCCAGTGCGCCAAGAGCATCGATAGCAGAATCATTATCCATATATCGATATTATTGGATATATGGATTTCTTTCAACCGCCCTAAAGCCGAAAACAGCAAAAAGGCCCGGTGGCTGATGCCACCGGGCCTTTGCGGCTCTCAGAAGGGAATTTCGTCGTCATCCACCGAGCTGTCGTTGCCGCCCTGGCCGCCGCTCGCGGACTTGGCGCGGGTCAGGAAGGTCACCTCGTCGGCGATGATCTCGACACCGTAGCGTTCGATATTCTCGTTGTCGGTCCAGCGGGTGTAGTGGATGCGACCGCGCACCATCACCTTCATGCCCTTGTCGACATATTGTTCGACGGTCTTGCCGACGCCGTTGAAGCAGGTGATCCGGTGCCATTCGGTATCCTCGATCCGACGGCCATTATCGTCTTTGATGGTCTTGCCGTTGCTGTCCCGCTTGGGCCGCGAGGTCGCGAGGCTGAAGTGGGTGATCTTGGTGCCGCCCTGGGTGGTGCGGGCTTCCGGCGTGGCGCCGACATTGCCGGCGAGGATGACGAGGTTCTGCATGTCGAGGTTCCTTTTTGGGTGCCGAAGGGACCGTCCCTTCGACTGACCCCCGAAAAAGGCGGGCATGGGCGGTGCTTCCACCGGAGCGCGTCAGCAGCGCAGGGGAACCCCGACACAAGGGGTGGTGCGGGCAGCCGTGGCACACGGCAACTCGGCCCGAAGGGGAGCGGGTTGGAGGTACCGAACGACCGACTTAGGGATCAGGTCAAAAAGAAGGGATGGTCGCTTGGGTTCGATGACACCAGGAACCGGTGCAGAAACCACGCCCCACCGCTGCGACAATCTACGCCCCGCAGAGCCCTCATAACCACTGAACGGCACATTCTCCCATTTCTGACCCGTCCCCAGCGAAGCGGCGATGCCCGGTACGAGAAAGGAGGTGATGGCCCTGTCGTCCGTGTTACGGCAGGGTCACCCCCGGCCTCAACGGGATCGGTGAGCCCGTCTTCGACCAACGCGCAAGGCTGCCATTGGAGCGCCGGTTACGCGATCTGCGCCCGGATTACGGCAAGGAGATGGTCGACGCACACCGAGGCGTCCGTCACATCGAAAGGTGAAGCCCCGCCCCGGAACATCGCATCGATTTGATGGCGGCCATAGGCAGGCGAAAGAATAGCCGCGAGCTGCGGAAATTCCGGTGGGAAGCCCGACAGGCCCGTCGCCACGGCAAGCGCCAAGGCCTTTTCAAGGTCATGCCGAATATGGACGCGGTTCCAGTCGTCGGCATAGCCCGCCTTCATCAGATAGGCCTTGAGGCTAAGTTCGATCGCGATGGCCAGTGAATGCGCAGCGCTCGCCGGAGCGATCCCGACGCTTGCCGACGCGCCGCGGGCAAAGCCCGTGGCATTCTCCATGAAAACGTCGATCAGCGCCGGATCGACGCACCCGGCAGAACGCTGCGCAGCGTCATCGAGCGTGGCGGCCGATAGCCCGAGCAGCCAGCGCGGTCCTCCGATATTGCGCAGATGGCGCAAATGCGCCGAACCGGGTTCATCGGCGTCGGTGCCGGCCGACCAGCGCAACAGCAACGCGGCCTTCCAGCAGCGCCCATGGCGCTGTCGGAATGCAAGCAGAGCGCGCAGTTCCTCATCATGCAAATCGCGCATCATCATCTCTCTCTCATTTGTGGCAAGGCGACAGCCGGCGCGGCGTGAGCAACGCGGATGGCTGGTGGACACTGAAATGGATCCGCGCTGCGGACACGGCCGACGGATTCCGGCGCTATTCAGCCAAACCAAACACGCCTCGGCACCCTCCCCTCTCGCTGGCGGGAATTCCGATGGGCAACCGTAAGCAGAGTCAAAAAAGGGCCGCCGGCAAACCGGCGGCCCGCGGCTTCAGCCCGCACCGCGACGAGCAGCTGAAGGAGGGCTTCCCAATGGGCCGCGACGATCAACGACCCGGAGTCCCCGAGCCTTGGCTTCGATGACAAGCCGCTCCGTCACGCCATTGCCCTGGAAGGCAATCACGAATCTCGGCTTGAGCGAGAGCATCTGCTCGTTGCGACGGAAGCCAGCGCGATCTCCGAGCTTGCGATCGAGGCCGAACCGCACCTGCTGGATGCCATTCTGCTCGGCCCAGGACGCTGCAAGCCGTTCGATACCCTTCATATCGCCGCCGTGTACGAGATACATGTCGCCGACATGGGCGCGAACCTTGTTGAGGGTCGCCAGCAGGTTGTCGGCGAACGTCTTCATATCCAAGTCGTTGGCGAAGGTGAGGCGGCCACCGGCGAACACAACGGGCGTACCCTGCGCGGTGTTGGCGTTCAAAGCCCGCTCGCGGCGCGCCCGCAGGAAGGCATGGCCGTCGACGATCCCGGCGGTGACACCGAGCGAAATGCGGTTGCCGGACGATGGCACCCACGATCTCCCGGTTTCCCGGATATAGTGCGCGGCGGCGACATCGCGCATGATTTCGAAGGCACCCGCGGATTCCTCGACCTTCTTGGCGAGATCGATCTTTTCCTCCAGATTGGCCGTGCTGATTTCGGAGCCGTCCTGTTCGGCGAGGAGCAAGCGAATGTCGTCGGTCAACCGGTCGACCAGCCCGTGTTTCTTGGCGGCGGCGCGGTGGAAGAGGTTCACCAGGCCCCAGCCCAGATCTTCGATGTCACGCTCGATCGATGTGTTGCTCATCGTTGTGAAGAGATCGCTCCAGATTGCGGTAACGGTCTCCTCCAGCGCCTCGGTTGGTGGCGGCGCCATGCCACTCAGGTCTTCAGCGCGGGGTTCGAGGTGCCCTAGCTCCAGTGCCGCGAGCGCGGCTGCAAGCGATGTGGACATGATAGCGAGCCTTTCTGTCTGTGCCGGCGGCCTCTCCGCCGGATGCGCATCCTCCGGGCGCTCGCAAAAGAGGGGCTGGCACCGAGGCACAGCCGAGGGAAACTCGCGAACAAGGGGTGGTGCGGGCAGCCGTGGCACACGGCAACTCGGCCCGCCGTTCGCGGGTTGCCAGCGCCTCGCGGGCGCCCATATGCAGCATCCTCTGGCGGGGAGGTGTCGTCACAGACCGGTTTTCGCTTTGTCCTCAGCCTGCGCCGTCGATCCGGAACGGGGGTATCTCCAATTCCGCCACCGCGAGATGCGAGAGCACCGCCGCGTAGCTGCCGAGACGGCGCACCGTTTCCGCCGAGATTAGGATCTCGTCATCGTCCGAGGCGCTGAAAGTCCGAACGGTCGTGCCGTCAAAGACCACCCGCTCCGGGCCGAACGCCCCAGAAGCGCCGCCCGCCCAGCGGGCGAAGACAAGGGCATGATCGACACAGAAAGTCTCGATCGCTTCGAACCGGCCCCAGGCAACCTCATGGTCGGCCAGGTACAGGGGAACGCTCGGATCGAGATCGTCCGGGTCGAACGCGGTGCCCTCCCAATCCGTGAAGGCGCCGTCGCTCTCGACGGCAGCGCAAAAGCCGGGAAGGAGGTCAGGGGACAGCGATCCGCCGATGCGGATCGCGACAGAAGCGCGATCGGCCATGAGAGTCTCCGTAGCAAGTAAGGGGGTCAGTCTGCGGACTGACCACGGTGGAATGCGTCGAGCCAGCGCGCCATCGACATGCGCTGCTCGACGGGCTTGCAGGCTTGCGCCGCCTGGAACGCGACCAGCGCGAGCGGTGCATCCGCCACGATCCGATCAACTTCGCTCGGCGAGAGAAGGCCGTGCTGACGGATATAGGCGGTGATATTACCCGGTCTCGGTGTCGCCCCGCCTCGCCCGACAACGGGCTTGCGCCACAGGCCATCGATCGTGCGCAAGCGCGGTTTTGCGCGAGCCTCCATCAGAATGATGGTGCGAAGTTCATCCTTAGAGAGTGCATCCACTTCGTGCGGCCGCATCGCGGGACAGAAGAAACAGGAGGATTTGGGCGGTACAGGCAGGCCCGCACGCTCAATGCGTGCAATGCAATCCGCCCGGGTCCAGCCCAGTTCGCGAAGGGGATACCGATAGTCATAGCGTGGGTCGGCATATCCCTCGGCATGCGCGTAGCGACGCTGATCGGCACTGGAACAGTCATAGCCGATCAGTTTGACGACACGTCCGCCTTCTCCCCAGCACCGTATCGCGGGTGCCCATTGCGCCGTCCATTTGTCCTGCGGCGCCACCTTCCATTTGAGCGGACATTAGGTCTGGATCGACCTGTCTTATTGGCCTCGCAAAGCTCGCATTTCCGTCGTTCCTTCACCCTCTCCCCTTGCATGACGCCCGATTAGGGCGTGACCGCCTTCAGGCAGCAGAGGGATCGGGCGCTTCGGCGTTGGTGCGGATCGGAACGGGCCGGCGCATCCGATCGAGTTCCTGCACGAGCTGCGCGTTGCGGCGTTCGAGCCGTTCCGCCCGCTGCTCGGCTTCGACAGCGCGCTTCAGCAGGCTGGCATTATGTGTCGCAAGGGCGATGTTCCTGGCTTCCGCATCGCGAAGAGCAGAGCGTGTGCGATCAGCCTCGCCTGCGGCCGTTTCAGTGGCCGCCTCACGCTGCGACTGAAGCTCACGCAGGGCGTCGAGAACGCCGGCATGGTGGGTATAGATGATGTTGCGGCCGACCCCGGCTGCTCGTGCGAGCCCGGCGACCGTTGGCGCGGTGGACGCGTTATTAGCGAGGACGCCAAGGGCTTCGCGCAGGCGTGCATCGGTGTTCGCCCGCCGACGGGCCTGTGGGGTGGACAGATCAGTCTCGGACGCCATCGGCATTTCCTTTGTCGAGCTGGGCCAAGATGCGGAGAGATTCCTGGATGCGTGCTTCGGCAAGCGCGCGGCTCTCGGCATCGAGGTCATCGCGCTGGGTCAGCACGGTGTTACGTTCAAGGCGCGCCTCCCAGACCGGCCTATGCCGGTCAGTCACGGCGAAGTTGGCGCAACTTGAGCAGGTGCTTTGCGTGCGAAGCCCTGGGTTCGGCTCGCGCTCGCCGCCGAGGCAAGCGGATGTCTCCCGGCGGTAAAGGCAATAGCCCCAGTCGCAGACGCCGAGGCGCATATCCGTTTCGGCGAGGATTTCGGTAATATAGGCATCGACATCGCCCGATCCCGTGCGCCCGCGGAACGGCGATCGCTCGGAGAGCATGACGCCCGCCTTCCCCGCAACGTGCGGAGCCAGGAGCAGGTCTTCCAGCGCCTTGCGGGTTTCTTCGGCGGCCTGCTCGTCGATCAACTCGGCAAGCTCGAAGTCGGTGCCGACATAGGCCCGGTCGGTCATCGCGCGGTGGACATGCCCGAGATGGCGTTGCAGCGCCGTCAGGCCAGTGCGGTCGCGCCGCCCGATGAACCGCGAGAACGTCTTGCGCCCCTGATAGGTGGTCAGGCGCCAGGTGCCGCCTTGGTGGTCCGGCAAGGCGAGGAACGGCGCAAGCCGCTCGTTCAAGCGGACATTGACCATGGGTGACCGCAGTCGGGCGACGGGCATCATCGTCGGGAGCGGTGATCGTCCCCGACCGAGCTGGTGGAGCCAGAGATTCTTCTCGCCGCTGAGTTCGCGGAGCGGAGCGGAGAGACGCTCGAGTATGTGGATTGCGCGCTGGACCGGCTCGGGCGCGAGCCAACGGTGGAGGTCGCCATGTTCCGTCAGCGACGTCTTCGTGATCGTGCCGACCAGATAGACGTGTTCCTCGCCGTCTTCGTCGGTCGCGCGCCGTTCGAGGCAGCCCTCTTCAAGCCTGAGTATCTCGGAGGCGCGCGCGCCAACAAGATAGGCGATGACGGTGAAGCAGGCATCGCCAAGCCGGTCGAGCATGAACGCCAGGCGGCGCAGTGGCCATTCCGGATTCGGATACCGATCGGCGCAGGGACATGGCTCGGCCAGCATCGCGCGTCTGATATGCCAGTGGAGCATTCGTCCCTGGTGCCGTGGTCGGAGCCGTTCATACAGGTCTGCGAGACGGTCGCGCAGGGCGATTATCTGGTCCGCCGGATCGCCGAGCAACTCGATTGCCCCGCTGATCAGCGGCACGGCGATCTCGTCAGGGGTATAGGGATGACCGCCATAAGGCTTCCAGTGCCGCTTCCCGACCGAGGCGGCGCGAGGCGGTGCCGTCGGCGGCGCGTCGTCCAGCTTGTCGCGCTGCATATGGAAGGTGCGGATCGTGCCGAGATGGCCTTCGGCGGTGCTGAGCGAGAGCAACGCGCCGTTCCTGCCCGGGCGCGCGCGCAGCATCGCCACGAAGCGACCCACGGTGTCCTGATCGAGATCCCTGAAGCGTCGGACGTTTTCCGCCGCCATCCATCGGGCAAGGAAGCGGATATGACTGAAGTGGCCGCGGATCGTTTCCTTTCGGAGCGGCATCCGGCCTTCGGGTGGATCGTGCCGCAGCGAGAGCAGGAACAGTTCGGCCGCGTGCCGGAGCGGCGTCCACTGATCGTCGCTGAACCGGCTTCCGTCCGGCATTTCGAACCCCCAGTTGAACGTCATCGCGGCGGGCACGCCTTCGTTCCCGAGCAATGGAGCCGGAACCTGGGTGAACCTGGATGTCGGGACGGAGGCCATGAGGCTATTCCAGATCCGGCAGCGAAGGCAGGGCGCACATGAGCCGTTCGGCGTCTGGCATCATCTCGGGCGGGAATGCCGGTAGCAGGTCTTGCGTCAGCACCTGAAGGCTGGGCGCGTAAAAGAGGCCGAACCGGATCGGGTCGATCCGCTCCCGCGCAGCTTCAAGATGCCAGGTGGCCTGGACGATCCGCGCGAGATGATCCGGGTCGATCGGGACGATCAGGCCCGGACAGGCAAGGCAGCCTCCCAGTTTCGGGCACACGCGACCAGGATGGGCATGTCCGCTGTCAGTCGGGCGAAGGCAGTCGTGGCCGAACAGCGCCGTCACCGGCGCGCCGGTATCCGCGCCTCTATGTTGCGAGCGATCCGAGATTGTCTCGCCGCGGACCCATGTGATCATCAGCGCCTGAAGTCGGGCGATCGTATCGCGTTCGAGGCGGCGAACGGCATCGCCGTCGACGTAGATATCTGTGGTGGCGACACTCGTATGATTAAGGACCGCCTTGGCCGCCATGATGTCGCCCTGCGATGCAGTATAATGGGCGCTTGCCATGCTGCTGCGGAACAGCTTGGGCGAGAAGTTGGGAAGCAGCGCACGAGGCTTTTCGGGATGCGCTTCGTTCCACGAGGCAATTGCAGCGTTCTGGCGCTCGTAGAAGCGCAACATTGCCGATCGCAACGTGGCCTGCACGATATGGCCGGCGTGATGATCACGCTCGAGGCGGCCAGTCGTCATGAGGAAGCGATGCAGGAACAGCCGATCGCGCCTGGACGGTTCCACATGCGGCAACAACGGCGCCGTCATCGCAAGGAGCTTTTCTATCAGGCGAGGCGCCGCATAGGGCCGGCGATTGTCGAATGACCGCCGTTGCATGCGTTTCACCTTACCGCCGGCGCGGGGTTTCACCCACTCTACCATGACGCGATGCCGCTCGAGCGGATGGGGCACCAGGCAGTCGCGCTTGATCTGGCGTAGCGGACCGGCATTTGCCGCCGTCTGGATCAGCAGCACGATATAGAACGCAACCAGCGTGTCGGTCGTGAGGTGGAGATAGCTTTCCAGCTCACGGAACCCGCCTGCGTCGGCGATCCGCTGCCGATCGGGCTTGTTAAGGTCCGAGCCTCGGGCGGGCGGCATGACGCCGTGGCCGAGGCGGTGGAGCTTCCATATCCAGCGATCCCGTTCGGCGGTCCGGCCACCACGGAGCGGCAAGTTCGGAAGAGCGACGATGGTTTGCCCGTGCTGGAACCTGTCCCAGGCAGTGTCGATCTCGGCATAGCAGACTGCCAGCAGGGCACGCATTGCGGAGGTCGTCAGCCTGTCTTGCGGTAGCCGCTGGACGCCGGCGAGCGGGATCGCATTGTTGGGAACGGCGAAGCCCGGTGCGAACAAGCCGGGATTGTCCGCGATCGCGCGCTTAAGGACCGGCCGGATCATACCGAGCTGACCGGATTGCGACTGGACGCCGCGCCTGCGCCCGTTGGTGGGCTTCGCCAGCCATGTAATGAACCGGCGGATCGTCGCCGTATCGAGATCGACCGCGCGCCTGACACGCCCATCTTCGCACAGGAACCTGCCGAACACGCGGAGCGCGAACCAGCGTGAGGTGCGGGTGGCGGCGCTGGACGCCACATCATGATCGCGGAAGGCGCGCGAGATAGCTGCGCTGATGTCGTCCGGCATTCCGAGCAGCGCCGGGTCAAACCGTTGAACGATCCTGCCCCATTCGTCGCGGAACTGGATTTCGGCGAGCTCCGCCGGATGGTCCGTCGGCGTCGGTTCGAGCCGAAGCGTCCGATCGAGGCGGTTCCTAACCATCGGCCGGGATCAGCTCGCCATAGAGATAGGCGAGGCTTTCGCTCAGGTCGCGCTCGTGCAGTTCGACACAGCGCAGATAGATCGCGGTCGTCGTGATCGAAGCGTGGCCGAGCAGCACCTGCACGACCTTGAGCGGGTTGAGGTCGGGATTGGTGCGGGCCTGGACCTGGAGACGGGCCAGCATCGCCATCGCAAAGGTGTGCCGGAGCCAGTGCAGTGTGCCCTGCAGCCCGGAAGCGGCAAACGCTTCGGCAAGCTGCGCCGTCAGGAGCTTGCGCCTCATCGCCCGTCCATGCTCGTTCAGCAGGAGATTGGACGGCGCGCGATAGCGCCGGTCGGAACGGCGGATACGGCGGACGATCCGGGCGCGTTCCTCGCCGATATACCAGTGTGTGTGATCGAGCAGCCGAAGCGGCGGATAGACCGTCCTCGGCCGATCGCCCTTGGTGATATGCAGCGGCACGCCGACTAGCGGATCGCGGTCGAGGTCGAGCGGCCAGCTATCCGGGATCTGTTCGACGGCGAGCGCTGAAAGTTCCTTGCGGCGCAGACCCGCCCCGAGCGCCCATTGCGCGGCTAGTCGGGCGGTGGGCCTCAGATGCGCAAACAGCCGCGCCAGTTCATCGGCGCGCAGTGGCCGTGGCAGCTTTTCGGGGCGCGAGACGATCAGCTCGTTGACCTGGCGCCGCTGCAAGCCTGGGCGATAGGAACCGTCAAGCATCAGCGTCATCTTCTCGGTCAACCGGAACGGGCAATGGTCGATCAGCCCCCGGTCGAGCGCCCAACCATAGAAGCGGCAGACGGTCGAGACGCGCGCATTGATCGTGGTCCGCGCATAGGGCCGCCCGGTATGCGTGCTGGGATTCTCCAGCATTCGGTTGCGATAAGCAGCGATGACACGCTCGTCGGCCTCGCGCCATTCGATCCCCGATTGTTCGAGCGAGTCGAACCAGTCGTGGAGATGTTCGCCATAGGTCCGGACGGTTTCAGACGCCTGCGCGCGGCCGCTCAGTTCGGCGTGCTCCATGAGCCAGACGAAGGCAGGCTCGATGATCGCCATGTCGGCGTCGAACAGGATCGGGAAGCCAAGTGGGACATGGGGCATGCCAGAGAATGCCCGAATCATTGATACCACGGGCTATCTCCCTCGCCCGCACAGATGCGATTTCGAAAGTAGCGCAATATGGCCGGTTTGACCGACGCATTTCGATGGAATGGGCGGTTTCCTCGTCATGTCGAAGGGTGTCGTTGCGACTCGACACCAACCACTCACCGTGGCTGCTGACACTTGGCTCCCGCCTTGATATGAGTGAACGATGATCGAGGGGGTAAGTGGTGGCACGTCGGGTATTCTTTAGCTTTCACTATGACCGTGACGTTCGACGGGTCGTGCAAGTCCGCAATTCCTGGGTGGTTCGGCCCGGTGGTGAAGCCCAGCCCTTCTATGACAAGGCAGAGTTCGAAGAGGCGAAGAAACGAGCGGGCGGCATAGAAAAATGGATCGAGGAGCAGCTCAAAGGTACGTCCGTGACTGTGGTGCTGTTTGGCGCGGAGACGTATGACCGTGAATGGGTCCGGCACGAGATCAAGAGAAGCTACGAGCTTGGAAAAGGCCTCTTGGCCATCGACATCCATAGCGTAAAAGATCCGCAACTTGGGATTGATCGTCAGGGGACCAACCCACTCAGCTATTTTACAATTAAGCAGAATGGCCGGGATGTTCCGCTTTCGAACCTATACGGGGCGTATGATTGGGTTCGGGATAACGGCTATGTCAACATGCCGGCTTGGATTGAAACTGCAGCAAAGGCGGCCGGTCGCTGACATCAATGAGTATCTATGAATTGGCCATACTTGGCGCCGTAACGCCCGGGGATCGCGCAACACTAACCGCGACGCTCGCCGATATCGTTTCCGACTTCGGATTGACGTTGGGCGACGATGTAGTTGTGCATAATGCGGACACGCTGAGTGGACGACACAAACCAGCAGCATTCGCATGTGCGTATTTCGGAGGAAACGCCCAACAAGATCTGGAGGCGGCCCAAGAACTCATCCGAGCGAGCGCGCCCATCATTCCCACGATCGCTGCCGGCGCAGACTTCAATGTTCACATCCCCCAGTTTCTCCAGCCCATCAACGGGCTAACGCGGCGCGCTGACGATCCAGCGATGACCGAACTCGCATCGGCGATGCTGGAATGCGTTGGCCTGCTCCGCCGACAGCGACGGGTATTTGTCAGCTATCGACGCGTTGAATCCCGAGCAGCTGCGTTGCAACTCCACGATCTCCTCGCATCCCGCGGATTCGACGTTTTCCTGGACACACACGATATTAGGCCCGGCGATCCGTTCCAAGATGTGCTTTGGCACAGGCTCGTCGATTCTGATGTTATGGTTATGCTCGACACTCCAACTTATTTTGATAGCCGATGGACGCGACAAGAAATAGGAAGAGCACGCGCAAAGGAAATTCAAGTTCTTCGTGTCATTTGGCCTGCACATACACCGAACAAACTGACTGATCTTGCAGAGACCATTTATCTTGATCCAGAAGAACTCGAGGGGGCGGATGGACCGATAGTAGCAAAAACGGCCGATGCAATCGTTCTTGAGGTGGAACGGCTACGAAGCCGAAGCATCGCATCCCGATATATGTCGATAACCGGCAAGCTTCGCGCTGACGTGGAAAAAATTGGAGCATCGGTGGAAGGCGTCGGCGCACACCGAGCCGTCGCTGTGCGATTGCTGGATGGTCAAAAGATTTGGGCATATCCGATTGTTGGAATCCCCACGGCCGAAATTTTGAACGATGTGGCCGATAAGGCGCGACGAGCGGAACAGCAGGAGATACCGGTACTGGTCTACGATCATATCGGCATCCGTGATGCATGGAATGCCCACCTCCGATGGCTTGGAGAGCATATTCTCGCGGTCCGCGCGATTAAGGTTTCCGAAGCCGGATGGGCTCTCGCAGCATGGGAGAATTGACCATGGCTGAGGCCATTTTCCTATCGGCAGGTGTGCCAGATCCGAAGCGAGGGCCACAATATGCGGCGACCGCCGACACTGTCGCGATTACGGCCGCAGTTTCCGCTTTGGTGCACGTCACACTTGGTCGCAGACTTCTTGTTTGGGGTGGACAACCCGCAATCACACCGATGATCTGGGTGGTCTCTCAAGACATCGGAGTAAATTACGGACATTGGGTACGGCTCTATCAGTCTCGCCATTTCGAGGATGAATTTCCCGAGGACAACGAGCGATTCAATAACGTGATTTATACAGACGAGGTTGAGAAGGATCGGGAGAAGAGCCTGCTTGCCATGCGCGAGCGCATGTTTTCCGAACACAAGTTCAAAGCAGCGGTATTCATTGGTGGCATGGGTGGGATCGTACAAGAGTACGAAATGTTTCGACGCCTGCAACCAGAGGCTGCAGTGATACCAGTAATCTCCACGGGCGGCGCGACGCTTGAAGTGGGGGCGCAAGTTGGGTCTCTAGCGCCCGACCTAGCGGAAGACCGGGACTATGTTGCGTTATTTCACCGCCACCTTGACGTTTCCGTCCGAGAGGAGCGCTTCGAAAGCCCGGCCCTGCAACCGGCTGTCGTTGAGGAGCGATTTTGGCAGCCCCCAGCCACTGCTTAAACGGGGTGGGAACTCATCATTCGCCAGCCAGCCATTCGCTGAGCTCCGTAGCTGTGTTCCTTTTCTCGTCGAGAACCATCCAGACACGCTTTTGATGACCCTGTAGATCCCCCCAGACAATGCGGCGGTATAATCCCAGATACTCCCACGATGCCCACGCTTGCTCATGCGAGCTGTCGGATGCCGGGAACAGCGCGATCTTCGTCAGCCCTTTATACCCATCGGCCACGCCCAACTCCCAGGGCACCCAACGGCTGTCCTTGCTGTTCTTGCTTGCAAGAAGGACAAAGCGCTTGGTCTGGCGAATACGGCTCTTTAACAGCCCCGCCGTTTCCTCCGTCGTGTATGGGGGCATTTCCGGGTCGATTTCATCGACATAGACCCTGGCTCCGTGCCCTTCCAACACACGAATAGCGCCAACGACCAAATCATCATCTTTGCTTGAGTGCGAAAGAAATGTGGTGCCTGAGAGGCTACGAGAAGCAGCAGATTTTCTGAGACTTGCCTGTTCGCTAACATTTAAGGGCACCTCGAAAAATAGGACTTCCCTGACCGGGTAAAATCGGATTCAGAGTTTGGCGTGATTGGTGCAGGACTTTGAGATTTTACGATGAAC
>NZ_NCII01000046.1 GCF_002256775.1 Novosphingobium sp. 17-62-19
GCGCTCGATTGGAAAACTTCGCGCTGGCCCTGCCTCCACCAGCGTCGCTGACCAGTCCTGCCCCCCTCCAAAGGATACAGTCGAAGCAAGCAGACCTAACCGCTGCTTGGTGGACTCGAAGCGCGAGCGGGCGGAGGCTTTGGCCCCGCTATTAAGTGTCGCATTTTCCAGTCCGTCGACCACGCCCGTCAGTTCGAGCGCCCGCTCCATGTTCTGATGGATGATCGACCAGGCGTCGGCGTAGGTGTCGTAGATCTCGATCTGGGCGGGGGTCAGCTCGTGCCGCAGGATCTCATACTCGACGCCAGCGAAGCTGAGGGCCCGGGCCACATAGAGACCCGTCGCCTTGAGGTCGCGCGCGACAAGCTCCATCGCTGCGATACCGCCTTTGCTGATCCCGCTGATGAATTGCTCGCGATCGGGAAAGGCCGTGCCCGGTCCCCATAGCCCGAGGCGCACGGCATAGGCGAGATTGTTGACGACCGACGCGCCGGTGGCCGAGGCATAGAGAATCCGTGCCGCCGGTAGATGGTTCTGTAGCAGCACCCCGCAGATGCCCTGCTGGGATCCGTCCTTGGCGCCAAGAGCCCCCTCCCCGCCTGCGACGCCGCCCATCTCATGAGCTTCGTCGAAAGCAATGACACCCTCGAAGTCAGCGCCGGCCCAATCGATGATCTGCTTCAACCGCGTCGAATCGCCCCGCATGGAGCGCAGGGTCGGATAGCTTACGAACAACACACCCTGATCGAGGGCGATCGGCTCATCGATTTTCCAGTTGGAAAGTGGCTGAATGTCACCGCTGAGCCCACCCAACGCCGTCCAATCGCGGCGCGCATCTTCGAGGAGAGGGGCGTTCTTGGAGACCCAGATATTGCGGCGACGGCCCTGCAGCCAGTTGTCGAGTATGCAGGCCGCAATCTGGCGTCCCTTGCCGGCGCCGGTGCCGTCGCCAAGAAAGAATCCTTTGCGATAAGTATGACCGTCCTCGGCGAGGATCAGGCCGACGCCCTCTTTGTCGGGTTTGAAGTTTCCGGGGATCCATTGAGCCCAGGCGTGGCCCGCATAGACAACGGTCTCGAGCTGCGAGGCCGATAGAAGACGTTCGCTGACGGTCCGTTCGGGGAGAGATGGCACGTAGTCCGGGATCGGTGCCGGGATCGACCCCATCGCAACGGATTCGACGAGGGCTGTCGGATGCTCACCAGCCTTGGCGAAGCTAATGCGGCTCGGGCGGTAGGGTAGATAGACGCCGGTCTGCTCGAGCAGCGGAGCAGCAACCTCGAGCTTCGAATATTCGACCGGTAGGACGTTGTTGCGTGTCGGGGCGTGATAGGCACGAGGCCCTGGTCGGCTGCTCTTGACCGCGCGGAAGAGGGCCACCCCCGTCGATCGCTTCGGAGCGGGCACCGCCACATTGGGCCGTGCGGACGATCGTTCGGGAATGACGAGGACATCGATGAGATCGGCGATCGACGCGCGCTGGATGACCGCGGGCGGCGATTTGCCCGGGACCTTGTCGATGACGAAGATGCGAACCGCGATCGAGGTCCCGTGCTTCTGGTAGCATTTTTCCAGGCGAATGGCGCTTCGGACGGTCACGTCGCGCAAAACGGTTTCGTACTGGTCGCGCATCCGGGCGCCCGGGCCAAACCAGTCGGGCATGATCGCAACCAGTCGGCCACCCGGGACCAGGCGACGCAGTGCCGCCTGCAGATGGCGAACAGCGGCATAGTCGTCAGCTCCGCGGCCGATGGACCGTGAGAACGGCGGATTCATAAGGATCAGCGTTGGCCGATCAAACGAAGCGAGTGTCGAGTTGATCGTTGCTCCATCGTGGCCTGTGACGATTGCCGAGGGGAAAGCGGCGTGAAGCCTGCCTCGACGAAGCGGGTCCAGTTCGTTGAGATGGAGCGCCTTGTGGGTCGGGAGCTGCGCGACCAGGAGCCCGTTACCGGCGCTCGGTTCGAGGATGACATCCTCCGGCTGCACGTCGGCCAGCAAAGTGAGGATGCCCGCGATATCAATCGGGGTCGAGAATTGCTGCCATTCGATCTGATTTTCGCTGCGGACGGTCTGGGTCGGCAAGCGCTCGGAGAGGGCGATCAGGGGACGGATATCCGCCATTCCGGAGAGAATTGACCCGCTTGCCTGCAGATGGATGGAAAGCGCGTGCTCGAGGAGTTCAAAGCTATCGCGCTGGGTCCAGTGACCATCGGCATCGGACCCACCGAAAGCCGCCGACATCGCTTGGTTTAGTACCCGGCGGTGGACGGGATCGCCGGACTGGAGATGAGGAAGGAGGAGGCGGACAGCCTCGCGATCAGCCTGGGCGGCCGTGTCGAAGAGATTGGACATTTTTAGAGGCTCCTGCGTGGCTGCACCTTCGGCAGCGACACATTCCCGGTCCCCCTCCCCTTTTCCGGCGCTCGGCGCCTAGATGCGGCGAAGCCGCTCGTTAGCATCAAGCGCCTTGGCCCAATCCTTGTAGATGGATGGTGGCGGCGCACGTTCGATCGAGAGACCTGGCCGGATGTAGCGCTGTTGAGCGTTGGCCGCGGCTCGCCGTCCCTCCAGATCGTTGTCTTCGGCAATCAGGAGCGTGGTGACGCTGGGAGGAATAATCAGTTGGTCGAGGCGGCGGGCCCCGAGCGATGCCCAGCACGGGATGTCGTGCATTCGGCTGAAGGCGTCCGCCGTTTCGAAGCCCTCGGCGATGGCGAGGATCGAACCCCCTGCCCTGCCCCGCCACGCGCCGCTGCCCGGGACGCCAAGCATGACCTTGCGCACATAGTCGGCGGACGCGGGGTCGAGGAAGATCCGCTGAATGGCGACGAGCTGGCTGATTTCGCGCACCGCGACGAGCAGAGCCGGTTGATAGACCGTTCTCGGCTTCGGCATATAGGGGCATCGCGGGTGATAGCGGACGTCGGGCGGCGCCGGAAGCAGATTGCGTCGATCCAGATAGCGCTCAGCAAGCGTTCCGGTAATCTCGAGAGCCTGGTCCCAGATGCGCGCGCCGGTCGAGGGTCGGTGGTACTGGCCTTCATCGGGAATCGGATAGTGATGGCCTGATCGTACACGCCTGAGTTCGCGGAGCACATCTTCACGGGCGCAGCCTGCGAAACAGGTCACGAGGATTCCGCGATCACCCTGTCTGATCGAGAGGCTTGGGTCGCTGTCGTTATGCGCGGGGCATCGGCACATAGCGACATAGCCGGACCATTTGCCGCCGAGGGTTCCGACAAGGTCGACGAGTTCTTGGGTCGGGCGCTTTGCTGTGAGGGGCATGGTTCATCCTCCTTGCTCGCCCACGGCAGCCCCCCTCCTCTCTTCCATCTGGAGCCATGGGGTCATCATGGCCTATCCTGAGGCGCGATCGTGGAGGTGGGGCGAGTCGGGGAGGCGTTCGCCGACTCACTTCTTTCAAATCACATTTTGAAAAACGCCCGGCGCGCCAGCGGCGGGGTGATTCTCAGATTCTAATGATTCATAGATTCAGGGAGAGCAACTGATTGTATTTGTTAAGGGAATTGACGTCATTCCTGACCTGATGGGGGCAATTGGCTGCCTTCTTGGGGGCTTTATCCTGTCGGCATGGGGGACTTATCCTGTCCCCTTGGGGGCTATCCTGTCCTCTTGGGGGAGGCCTTTCCAGGCACGGTAATGTGGGTATTTTCTTGCTGTTTGACCTGTCCAATTGGGGCGTGCCCTTCGGATTGTGCGACTCAGCAGAATCGCTGGAATTTCGACCGAGTCTGACAGCGATTCTATCCTGACCTCCTGGGGGCGATTTCCGCCAATTAGCCTGTCCTGACTTGACGAGCGAGGTCAGGACAGGCAACTTTCCCCGCAGATTGGGGTGAATCGCATGGGAGAACCAGCGGAAAACGAGCAAGACGTTGGCGGCGATGAAGTTTCGACCGCCCGGTCTATGCGCGTGGCCGCTGCCCTCGCCCGCAAAGGCGGCGACGAGTTCGTCAAACCCGGTAGGCTCGTCGAGGTTCGATTCGTCAAGGGCCAGTCTCTCAGTCTCACCTCCTCGCGCCTGCTGGCGCTGATGATCCTGACGGCGGGCGGCGATGCGTGGCAAGACATAACCCACCGGATGCGAAAGGCGGATATCCGCCGCGGCCACAAGGGCAACGAACGCATCGGCGATATGCTTGAGGAGCTTCATCGCACGCTGTTTGCCGAGGACGACAAGTCTTGGCGCGGGAAGCGGACAACCAAGCGTTTCAACCTGATCCAGGCTTCCTGGGAAGAAGTCGAGGAGGTGGGAGACGGCGGTAAGGAGACGGGCTGGATCGAATGGCAGTTCACGCCGGATGCTCGCCGCCTGATCCAGGAGTCCGAAACCTATGCGGTGATGAACCGTCAGGCCGTTCTGGGTTTCCGGTCGGCCTATGCGCTCAAGCTTTACGAGGAGGGTGCGCTTCGTCTGCATCGGCGTCAGCCGGTGTGGAAGGTCGATATGGTCGGCCTGCGTGCGGCGCTTGGGATCGATCCGGATAAATACGGCGACTTCGCCCAGTTACGGCGAAAGGTCCTGACCGTTGCCAAGACAGAAATCGATCAGCTCGCCCATTACACGGTGGAGTGGCAGGAGATCCGACGCGGCCGCGCGGTAACCGAGATTGAGTTCCGTTTCGCGCCCAAGGACGCGCCTGCGCAGATCGCGACGGTCGATGAACTTGGTCGGCACTCAACCGGGCGGAAGGCGCGCCGGGAGGATGCGGTCGAAGAAGTCGTTGCCATTGAGAGCGCCCTCCCCCGCAGCGACGCAGTAGATAGTGCGGCGGTGGCTGACGTCCTCAAGCGCGTGACCGCGTCTCTTGCCACCCCAGAAAGTTCCGCTGGGGTGAACGCTGAGCCATGGGCGCGTTTCCCGCGGGGTAAGCTGCACTTCGGCGTGACCGAGAATGCGGCGCGCGAGATAGGGTTGCGCCACGGCGGTGGATGGGACGTCGACCTGATCGCAGACGCATACCGTGAGCATATGGGGGATCGTCTCAACACGCTCTCGGGGTCGAAACTCGAGAAGTCTTGGAAGGGATTCTGCGAGGCCTTCCTTACGCGCCGGGGACGGCCGAGCTAGGAAATTGCACGCGTGCAATTTTCCCGTAGCCCCCACTGAGTCAGGATAGGGCCGCAGGAGGGCGAAAATACACGAATAGCGGATGCTCACTTTCGCAATTCGCGATTTTCTTGACCGAAAAGCGCAAGTTGAAGTACCATCTGCTTGATTGCGAAAGGTGGGCATGTGTCTAACGGACTCGATATTGAGGAAGCCGAACGTCTCGTCTCGGTTGCGACGCTTGCCGCGCGAACGTCGTCGGTGCTGGAAAAGCTGAGGGATTCAGCGCGTAGCGCTCGAGCTGATGACCGGCGTGAACCGACTTTCACTATCAGCAAGGCTGCGGAACTGGTGGGCCGCACACCGGCTGCGATTCGCGACGCAGAGAAGGACGGTCGCCTGCCAGAGCCGTCGCGCGGCGATAATAACCGGCGTGAACGCTATACGCTGGCACAGCTGAATGACATGCGGGGGGTCTTCGGGACCCGGCCATATCGGGCACCAGGAGATCCGGCCTGCGTCATCGCAGTCCAGAACTTCAAGGGCGGCGTCGGGAAGTCGACCGTTGCTGTCCATCTCGCCCAGTATCTCGCGATCAGAGGCTATCGGGTGGCGCTCGTCGACTGTGACAGCCAGGCCTCCGCGACGACTTTGTTCGGCTATGTGCCTGACCTCGATCTGACTGAAGATGACACGCTTTATCCGTTCCTCCGGGAGGATGAACGGACCTCACTCGATTACGCGCTCCGCAAGACTCATTTTGACGGTTTGGAGCTGATCCCGGCCAATCTGCGGCTGTTCAATTCCGAGTATGAGCTTGCTGCGAGGATGGCGAGGGGAGGGTTCGATGCGCTGTTGAACCGCCTCAAGGTCGGTATCGACAGTATTGCCGATCGCTTCGACGTCATCGTGATGGATCCACCGCCCGCGCTCGGGGCGATCTCCCTGTCCGTGCTTCGCGCCGCGAACGCGCTGGTGGTGCCGGTCCCGCCGACGGTCATGGACTTCTCCTCGACCGCCGCCTTCCTTTCGATGCTCGACGAGACGATCGAACAGCTTGCAGAGCGAGGTATGGCGCCGCAGCTCCAGTTCCTCCGATTTGTTGCCTCGAAGGTCGACGAAAACAAGTCGATGCAGAAGGAGCTGTTACAGTTGATGCGGACCTTGTTCGGCCACGCGATGGTCCGCACGCCGCTCAAGGATTCGGCCGAGATTGACAATGCGACCGCACGGCTCATGACTGTTTATGAGCTCGACGGACCGGCCACCAGTTCGGCCGTTCGTAACCGATGCTTGGGTTATCTCGACGGCGTAAACAGTGAAATCGAAGTCGATATTCGGTCGATGTGGCCGAGCCACCAACCGGCTCTGCGAAGGGCTGCGCTGGCATGAAAATACCGAATTGCACGCGTGCAAGATCGGAAGAACGGAGAAAATTGCACGCGTGCAATTTCGGTGAAGGGAGGCTCGCTTGAGCAGGAAAAACAGTGGCTTTGCGGCCGATCTGGCGGCAGGGATCGATCTGTCGGATGAACCTGCGCCGCAGCGCCGGACCGGGATCGCATCAAACGTCCTGACCGGCCGATCGAACCGGCTGTCAGACCTCGCGTCAGGGGCGATTGTAACCCGAACCCACGAGTTGGTGGACCCTGCGCGCTGTCGCATGTGGATCGGTCATAATCGCGACTATGCGCTCCTCACTGAAGAACGCTGCGCCGATCTCATCGAGAGTATGAAGGCGCAAGGTCGCCAGGAAATGCCCGCGATCGTGCGGCGCGTGTCCGGCCACGCGGACTATGACTTCGAGGTAATCTGCGGGGCGAGGCGGCATTGGACGATTAGCTGGCTGCGCTCGCACAATTATCCGGACTTCAAGTTCCTCGTCGATATCCGGGAGATCGGCGACGAGGAAGCATTTCGCCTGGCCGACATCGAGAATCGGGCGCGCGACGATCTTACCGATCTTGAGCGGGCGAGGGACTATCTCCGGGCGCTGGACCTCTATTATGATGGGCGACAGCGGACGATGGCGGAGCGATTGAAGGTGAGCGAAAGCTGGCTCACCCGATATCTCGATCTTGCCCGACTGCCTACCGAACTGACGCGGGCATTTTCCAATCCACAGGACCTCGGAGTCCGCAATGCCATAGCGCTAAAGGGCCTGCTAAAGCCGGATGAGCGGAAGGCGAGGGCGTTCGCCGAAGCAGGCCGGATCGCGGATGCTCGGGAAGCCGGCGCTCCAGCCCAATCGATCCTTGATGTTATCAAGGCGCTAAGCCTGGCGGTCGACGCCCCCAAGAAGACAGGATCCCCCAAGAAGACAGGAAAGGCCGAGACGGTCTCGACCGCGGCCGGCAAGCCGGTGCTCCGGATCGAGAGTGCCGACCGCAAGGGCGTCCGTCTAACCTTGCTGAACAGGGGCGGAGCGACACGCCAGGATGCTGAGGAGGCCATCCGATCCCTCCTGGACCAGCATTGGCCTCAATAGCGGACTGTAACCGCCGATCGAGCCTGCGCGGCCAGTTTCGCCGCGCCTTGTGGAGATATGCCGAGCAAGCGGGCGATCGCGGGCACGCGCAGTCCGGGGTATGATGCCTCCAGGCGCATGAGTGTGGGCAACTTGCTCCGCCGCGTAACGCCAAGGTCTGAGGGCAGGGTGGCTACAATGCGCTCAAGCCTGTCGAGCTCTGTGAGCCCCAACGCGGCTGTGCGCCCGAGCGCGGCTTCGAGTTCCTCCGCTAGCTCGGCAGGGCCGCTCGACAGAAACTTTGGGAGCCACACAAAGGACGGAATATGCTGGAGCGTGAAGCCAGCGGCAGCCAGCGCGCTGGGGAGCATGCAGGCGAGAAGCCAGACCGTTCCGAAGCTTCTCGGATCGACGTGGAGCGTGCGCCCGTCGATGGTCGTGACGCTGCGACCCTCCGTCGGACTGATTTCCAGCTCCTTGTGGACTGCCAGGAGGCGCTCAGCGACTGATAGAAGGGTAGGGGAGGGGTATGGGACGCAAAGTCTCTTCCGGGCCTCTCTGAACGTCTGTCCGAACCGGACCAGATCATCTCCGCCCCACATCTCGGCCTGCGCGCGATCATCGAGCAAGGTGCGCAGCACATTGAGCGAGGCGCGGGCGACGGGATCGCTGGAATCGTCGGCGAGCAACAAGAAGTGCATGAGCGCGGCGATAGAGAGTGGATCGTTGAGGCCCTCGCTATGGCGGGGTGGAGGGGTTCGACTGCAAATCCAATCGAGGAGGGCCGCTGTATCGACCGGGACACCGGCGATGCCGGCGACCGTCGCCGCGGCCTTCACGCGGGCGCGGGCGAGCCAGATATCGCGCGCCGGGCTTCCTAGAAGGCGGCCGTCGAGCCGACCAATAAGCAAAAGGGGAGGTGCTGGGGCAGGGCGAGCCATGGTGTTTGCCTATCTCGTATCACAACCAAAGTCATCGGTTGGTTGTGGTCTCTCGTGTTCCCTGAGAGTGGATAGTTGATAATTGCAGTTATCACATAAGCGGATTTGACCGTTCTTTATAAGGTGGGCTACAAGCGCGGCTGAGGAGCGAGGCGCGTCGTGAGCACCGAAACCGCCCGGGAAGGGCCAGAAATCCCCGTAGCGCCGCCTGAGGCTGTCCTGCCGGCCGTCAGGGCGCCGGCCGACCTTGCGTGGACGATCGTGCAGATGCGCGCCGGCGAGCGCATCACCGTCAACGAGGGCCTGATCGCCGCCTATCAGGCCGCTTCATCGCCCCATAGCATCCGTGCGCTCAAGTCCGACGTCGAGGCGTTCGATGCGTGGTGTAGGCGCAACAACCGGATTGCACTGCCGGCGACGGCCGAGACGGTGGCCGACTATCTCGACTCGCGGGCAGGCAAGGGGAGCCGCCCAGCCTCGCTATCCCGCTACAAGGCGTCGATCGCCAAGATCCATCAGTTGCTCGAACTCAAGGACCCAACCCCCGCGCCGCTGGTGAAGCTGCGGCTGCAAGCGGTGCGCCGTGAGAAGGGCGCAGCGCAGAAGCAGGCAAGGCCGCTGCGGTTCAAGGGGCCGGTGCGCGACGTGGAACGCGACAAGGCGCGTGGTCTCAACGTCCGGGCGCTGCTCGAGAGCTGCGGAAACGATCTGCCGGGGCTGCGCGATCGCGCGCTGCTGTCTGCCGCCTATGACACCGGCCTGCGTGCGTCCGAGTTGGTAGCCGTGGCCATCGAGCATATCGAAGAGGCGATCGATCCCGAGGCGCGGCTGCTGCAGATCCTGCGCAGCAAGGGCGATCAAGACGGGGAGGGGGCAACCGCCTATCTCAGCCCGCGTACCGTGTCGGCGATCGCGGCCTGGACCGAAGCGGCCGGGATCACGGCGGGGCCGCTGTTCCGGCGGGTGCAGGTGCGGCGCTACAAGGCGCGCGCCGCCGTGCGCGGTCGGCCGATCGACAGCATCTCGGGGCGGGAGACCTGGGATCTGCGCAAGACGCTGCCCAGGCCTGCGGTGAAGGCGCGGGTCGAATATGACATCGGCACCGTCGCGCTGCACCCGGGTTCGATCGGGCCGATCTTCCGCTCGATCATCCAGCGCGCGTTCGATCGTGGCGCTCTGCCCGACCTCACAGCCGAGGATCTGGCGCGGCTGCTCAAGGGCATCAGCGCGCACTCGACGCGGATCGGGCTGAACCAGGATCTGTTTGCGAGCGGAGAGGATCTGGCTGGGATCATGGATGCATTGCGGTGGAAGTCACCGCGAATGCCACTCGCCTATAATCGCAACCTTGCTGCAGAGCAGGGCGCAGCGGGCAGGCTGATGGCGAAGATCGGCTGATGGGGTCGCTGGTCGACTCGATTGCAGGAGGGCGTCGCTCCCCAAGCAACCTCATCGGACCGGCATGAGCTTATGGAGCTGGCCGGTGGCCCTTGCCAGCAGCGGCACAATGGTCCGTGTTTCAGGGAAGGGGGCTTGAGATCGCCTTGATGGCCTTCAATCCCGTTCCAAAACGAGCGATCGCGTCCCTGTTTCTCTCCAGCTCGCCATAGGGCAGATAGGCGAAGTCGAGATCGGCAATACGGCTGAAAGCCGGGCGACGGAGTTGCGCGCGAACGTCCTGCTCGCGCGCATTCGGTGCGACCAGGAATAGCCCGGCGGCAGCGTGCAGATCGCTCCCCGACAGCGCCAGATCGAGCATGCGCACGATCCCCGAGTAGATCGAGGTCGAATGTTCAACCTCGAACGCGGCGGCGACGCCGTCGCCACCCTTCGCCAGCCACAACACGTCGATGAGGCGGATCGAGTCCGCTCCGGGAGAGGTCGCAATGGCGTCTGGAAGGCGCTCGAGGCATCCCTGTCCAAGCGGGCAGCCAGCGTGAAGTCGACCGCGGTCATTGGCGGCGATCCAGACATCGTAACCGAGCTCGTGGCCGAGGTCGCGCAGCCAGGCCTGGATTTCCGTATGCGTACGATCGGTTTCGCCCTGCGCGGCGGTTGTCTTGTCGAGCCGGCTTGCCTCCGCTCTGGCATGTTCCAATCTGCCGAGCCAGTCGTCGGCCGCCGTTGCGTCATCCTCCAGCGGTGGCGCCGGATAGCGGCCCGAGCCAATGTCGAACAACAGTCCGCCAATCGCGCCGAGATCGTTGGAGAGTAGCTCGCGGTAGCGGTCGTTGAGGTCGAGGATGCCGGCGCGCATGGCGAGAAAATGATCCCATGAGCCGAGCTTCACCTTGGCGCCGGTGACGGCGTTGTAGCCCTTGACGATCGCGGTATTGAAGGGCGGCACCAGCGTCGGGTGAAGGAAATAGAGCAGGTTGGCCGCCGCCGGCCCCAGCCCCTTGATCTTGAGCGCGTCTATGCTGCGGATGTGGCTGATGATCTCCTCGGCGGTATCGCAGCACGAGCAATTGTCGAGCAGGCGGCCGAACGCCCGCTGATTGTCCGGGCTTTCGTAGATATCTGGAATGCGCAGCTTGGGCTTCCACAGCCAGGCATGGTCGGCGCCCTTGAAGATCTGCCGCTGTTCGGCGATCGAGTGGACAACCGTTTCCAGTGACGAGCCGCGATAGGCGACGCCAAACCGCCCGCTTTCGATTTCCGCGACCACCTGCTGCAGCCCGCGACGGATGGAGCGGAAGTTTTTCAGCCGTTCATCCCACAGAAACCAGGAGCGATAGGTGGCGCCGGGATCGTCTCGCCAACGACGGACAAGCTCGCTCAAGAGATCGTGATGAGTCGTGGGTAACGAGGTCGATGCTGGCTGGGTCATCCTGAACTGGCTCCTTGCTGCTCAGGCTATCGCGGGCAAGGGCGGCTTGCACGTTCAATGTGCGATCTGCGAAGCGTGCTCAAACTGCCGGTCATCGCGCAGGGAAACGCCGCTGGCATTGGGCGTTGCCGGTTGCATCCGTATACCGGGCGCACAGGCAGGCAGACGGCCGGCGCGGGCGTCGCCGCCCGGGAGCGGCGACGCAACCAGCTCTTTCCGGTCGAACTTAGCGGATCACTGCTTTGCGATCGCGGTGACCTCGCCATCGCTGCCCTTGAGCGAGAGGTCGAAATCGACCTTGTCGCCGACCTTGACCGCATCGGTGATCGACGGCGCGGCCTTGAACGCCATCGTCATCGCCGGCCACTTGGCCTCCGGGATCGGACCATGATCGAGCGTGATCGTGCCTGCCGCCTTGTCGATCGCGGTGACGGTGCCATGGCCCTTGGCCTTGATCGCGGCGTTCGCGTCAGGCGCCATCGACATGTTGCCCATGTCGCCGCTCATGGTCGCGGCGTGCGCCGCCTCGTTGGTCTCAGTCGCAACGGGGGCCTCCGCCTTCTTGCCGCACGCGGCAGTCAGGGCGGCGAGGCCGAGGGCAATGGTCAGTCGTACATGGTTCATCGTCTTCTCCTTCATGATGAAGCGGGTTGAGGGATGGGATCGGTCTTGGGCCGGCGCAACAGCAGGTAGGCGGCGGGCAGCACCAACATGGAGAGCAAGGGCGCGGTCAGCATGCTGCCGATCATCGGTGCCGCGATCCGGCTCATGACCTCCGAGCCTGCACCCGATCCCAGCAGGATCGGCAGCAGGCCGGCGAGGATCACCGCGACCGTCATGGCCTTGGGCCGGACGCGCAGCAGCGCGCCTTCGCGCACGGCGGCCTCGACTTCGGCGGCGTCCGGATTTGCGGTGTGCTCCGCCAGCGCGTTCTTGAGATAGATCAGCATCACCACGCCGAACTCGGCGGACACGCCGGCGAGCGCGATGAACCCGACCCCGGTGGCAACCGACTGGTTGAACCCCAGCAGATAGAGCGTCCAGATGCCGCCGGTCAGCGCGAACGGCAGCGTGCCCATGATCAGCGCAGCCTCGTCGAAGCGGCCGAAGATCAGGTAGAGCAGCACGAAGATGATCAGCAGCGTCGCGGGCACGACCAGCTTCAACCGGTCGACTGCGCGCTCGAGATATTCGAACTGGCCCGAATAGGCGATGCTGACGCCCGGCGAGAGCCTGACCTGTTTCGCCACCGCACGCTGCAGATCGCCGACCACCGAGGCGAGATCGCGCCCGCGCACATCGACATAGACCCAGGTCGAAGGCCGGGCATTCTCGGTCTTGAGCATCGGCGGGCCCTCGGCGATCGAGACGTTTGCCACGGTGCCCAAGGTGATCTGCTGGCCCGCGGGCGTCAGGATCGGTAGCGCCCGCAGCCCTTCGAGGCTGTCGCGCAATTCGCGCGGATAGCGCACGCTGATCGGATAGCGGGCGCGGCCCTCCACCGTCTCGCCGATCGTCTCGCCGCCGATCGCGCCCGAGACGATGGCCTGGACGTCGGCGATGTTGAGCCCGAACCGCGCGGCGGCGGCGCGGTCGATGTCGACATCGACATAGCGTCCGCCGGTCAGCCGCTCGGCAAGCGCCGAGCTGACGCCCGGCACGGTCCTGGCCACCGTCTCGACATCATGGGCGATCCGGTCGAGCTCGGCGAGATCACTGCCCGACACCTTGAGCCCGATCGGGCTCTTGATGCCGGTCGCCAGCATGTCGATCCGGTTGCGGATCGGCGGCACCCAGATATTGGCGAGGCCCGGGAGCTTCACCGTGCGGTCGAGCTCGTCGACCAGCTTCTCAGGCGTCATACCCGGCCGCCATTGGTCGCGCGGCTTGAACTGGATCGTTGTTTCGAACATTTCGAGTGGCGCGGGATCGGTCGCAGTCTCGGCGCGACCCGCCTTGCCGAACACGGTCTCGACCTCGGGCACGGTCTTGATCAGCCGGTCGGTCTGCTGAAGCAGCTCGCTCGCCTTAGCCGCCGAGAGGCCGGGCAATGCCGAGGGCATGTAGAGTAGGTCGCCCTCGTCGAGGCTGGGCATGAACTCGCCGCCGAGCCGCGACAGCGGCCAGGCCGTGGTCGCGAATACCAGCGTCGCGATCAGCAGCACCGCCTTGGGCCGCCGCATCGTCCAGTCGATCGCGGGCCGGTAGAGATCGGTCAGCCAGCGGTTGACTGGGTTGGCCTGCTCGGCCGGAATACGTCCCCGGATCAGCCAGCCCATCAGGATCGGCACCAATGTCACCGACAGGATCGCGGCGGCGCCCATCGCATAGGTCTTGGTGAAGGCGAGCGGCGCGAACAGCTGGCCTTCCTGGGCTTCCAGCGTGAACACCGGGATGAAGGACAGCGTGATGATCAGCAGGCTGAAGAACAGCGCGGGCCCGACCTCGGCCGCCGCCTCGGTGACGACGATCCAGCGCGTCTCGCGGTCGAGATGGGTGTCCGGATGGTCCTGTTCCCAGCGCTCGATCTTCTTGTGGGCGTTCTCGATCATGACCACGGCCGCATCGACCATCGCGCCGATCGCGATGGCGATGCCGCCCAGCGACATGATGTTGGCGTTGACGCCCTGGTAGCGCATCACGACGAAGGCGGCGAGCACGCCCAAGGGCAGCGTCAGGATCGCGACCAGCGCCGAGCGGACATGCCAGAGGAACAGGCCGCAGACCAGGGCGACGACGATGAACTCCTCGACCAGCTTGTGGGTGAGGTTCTCGACCGCGCGATCGATCAGTTGCGAGCGATCATAGACCGTCACCACCTCGACGCCGGGCGGCAGGCTCTTCCTGAGATCGGCGAGCTTGTCCTTGACCGCCGCGATGGTCTCGCGGGCATTCTTGCCCGAACGCAGGATCACGACGCCGCCGGCGACCTCACCCTGGCCGTTCAGTTCGCCGATGCCGCGTCGCATTTCGGGACCGACCTGGATCGTGGCGACGTCACCGAGACGGACCGGCACGCCACCGGCCGCCGTCTTCAGCGGGATCGCGCCGAAATTGTCGAGCGTCTTCAGATAGCCCGAGGCGCGAACCATATATTCGGCTTCGGCCAGCTCGAGCACCGAGCCGCCCGCTTCCTGATTGGCCTGCCGGATCGCCTCGACCGCCTGGGCGTGGGTCACCCCGTAGGCGGCGAGCTTCACCGGATCGAGCAGTATCTGATACTGCCTGACCATGCCGCCGATGCTGGCGACCTCGGCGACGCCGGTCACGGTCTTGAGTTCATAGCGCAGGAACCAGTCCTGCAGCCCGCGCAGCTGCGACAGGTCATGCCGGCCGGTGCGGTCGACCAGCGCATATTCATAGACCCAGCCAACCCCGGTCGCGTCGGGACCGAGCGCGCTGCGGGCGTTCGCCGGCAGGCGCCCCTGCACCTGGTTCAGATATTCGAGCACGCGGCTGCGCGCCCAATAGAGATCGGTGCCATCCTCGAAGATCACATAGACGAAGCTGTCGCCGAAGAAGCTGTAGCCCCGCACGGTCTTTGCCCCGGGCACCGACAACATGGTGGTGGTGAGCGGATAGGTGACCTGGCTCTCGACGATCTGCGGCGCCTGGCCGGGATAGCTGGTGCGGATCACGACCTGCACGTCCGAGAGATCGGGGAGGGCATCGATCGGGGTCGAGCGCACCGCCCACAGGCCCGCGCCGATCAGCGCCAGCATCCCGATCAGAACGAAGAAGCGGTTCCTGACCGACCAGCGGATGAGATGGGCGATCATCGGCCCGCCACCTTCGCCATATGCCGCAGCGTCGGTCCCGCCGGGGGCCGGTCGAACCCGAACCGAACCCGGTCACCCGCCTTGAAGCCGCGCGCGATGCCCGGATCGGCGAGTGCGAAGGTCATCGTCATCGCTGGCCAGTCGAGCGCGGGGACCGGCTCGTGGCTGAGCGTCACCGAATTGGCCGTGATCCGCTCGATCTTGCCCGTCGTCTCGTACAGCGTGGCTTTCGACGCCGGCGCGGCGAGGGTCGCCGATGCCGCACCGCCGCCGATCGGCCGCGCCTCGATGCCCGACAGGCTCGCCTCGGAATCGATCAGGAACTGCCCCGAGGCGACGACGTTCTCGCCGGGCGACAGGCCGGCAAGGATCTCGGTCTCGCCGCCCGCCTCGCGGCCGATACGGACCTCGGCGGGATGATAGCGCCCGTCGCCTGCGGCGAGCATGACGAGCGTGCGCTTGCCCGTGCGGATCACCGCCTCGCTCGGCACCAGCAGCGCCGGCTTGGCATCGCCGCCAAGCGCGACGGTGGCGAACATGCCCGGCCGCAACCGGCCGTCGCGGTTGGGCAGCGCGATCCGCACGGTGAGCGTGCGGCTGTCGGCCTGCGTGGTCGGCAGGATCGCGATCACCCGGCCGGCGAAGCGCTCGCCGGGGAAGCTCGCCAGCGTGGCGCTGGCATTCTGGCCGACGCGGACATCGCCCGCGCGCGCTTCGGGCACCGCGGCGTTGAGCCAGACGGTGCCGAGCCCGCTCACCTGGGCGAGCGTCTGGCCCATGGCGAGCGTCACGCCGGCACGGGCGTCGAGCGTCTGGATGGTGCCCGAGATCGGCGTCGTGATCGTCACCACGCCGTTCGGTCGACCGCTCCGCTCGACGCTGGCGATGAGGCCGTCGGACATGCCCATCAGCCGCAGCCGCTGGCGCGCGGCCGCGGTGAGATCGGGCTTGCCGAGCCGCCTGACGCTCAGATATTCGGTCTGCGCGCCGCCCCATTCGGGCAGGAGCAGGTCCGCGATCGGCGCGCCGGCGCGGACCACGTCCCCGGGCGCTCGCGCATAGACGCGGCTCACGAACCCGCCCGAACGCGCCTGGATGACGGCGACGTCGCGCTGGTTGAAGTCGATCGTGCCGGTGACCTCGAGGGCCGAGGCAAGGCTGCCCATCTTCGCCGCGACGACCCGCAATCCCAGGCTCTGCCGCGCGGCGGGATCGACGGCGACCGTGGGGGCCGCGCCGGCGCTTCCTCCGTCCGCGTATCGCGGCACGAGCTGCATATCCATGAAGGGCGACTTGCCGGGCTTGTCGAACTTCTGGTTGGGGAACATCGGATCGTACCAGTAAAGGACTTTGCCTGCCCCGGCGGGCGTGGTCGCCTCCGATTGCGGTGCCTGGCGATGGCCTGCCCAATAGCCTGTGCCGCCGGCCAGCAGCGCGACAGCCAGGATCGATGCGCCCCAGCGCAGTGCGGATTTATCGAGCGTCATGGCCGCTCCTCCCCATAGGTGATGGTGATGCGGACCGCGTCGCGCGCGACGTCGGCTTCGCGGTTGAGCGCCTCGACCTCGGCCTCCCCGAGCCCGAGCGTCGTGAGCAGCGCGGCGCCCAGATCGAGCTTGCCGGCGGCATAGCTGTCGCGGTCGAGCTCGGCGCGATGCCTGGCGAGGGGCACCAGCGTCTCGCGGGCAATGCGCAACCGGGAGAGATGCATGGCATGATCGGCAAGGTCGGCGTCGAGCTGCGCCACCAGCTCGCGGCGGATCGCCTCGCGGTCGAACCGACCCCCTTGCACGAGGCTCTCGCTTGCAGCAATCCTGGGATTCTGGCGCTTGCCGGCGAACAGCGGCAGGTCGATCGACACGCCGACCGAGGCCATGTCGCCGTACATGGGATCGCGCCGGCCATAGGTGACGCCGACCTTCCAGTCGGGGCGCTTGTCGGCGCGCGCGAGACGCACGTCCGCTTCAGCGACTGCGATCCGCGCGTCCTGCGCGAGCAGGGCCGGAAGCGCATCGATGCCGGCCCGCAGCCGGATCGGATCGACTTCGAGCATCGGCGGGTCGCCCGTCGCCTGCGGGTCGGGGTCGCCGGTATAGCGCGCGAGCCGGGCCCGGGCCTGCGCCACCACCGCAGCCATCTCGGCGCGGCGATCGGCGATGGCGGCGCGGAGCTGGTCGGGCTCGAGCGCCTGGCTCGGGCGCGCGCTGCCCGACGCCAGGCGTGCGGTCACGGTCTTCTGCAGGTCGTCGAGACCGGCATCGAGCAGGTCGAGCTGCCGGAGCCGGCGTTCGCCATAATAGAGATCGACCCAGGCGAGGGCCGTCTCGAGCCGCACGTTGCGGCCTTCGACCAGCTCGCCCGCCTCGGCGACACCGATATCGGCCGCGGCGCGCGCGGCGCGTGCATGGCGCTTGGCGAGATTGGGGAAGGTCTGGCTGAACCCGATCGTCGCCATGGTGAAATCGTCGCGCGTGAAGCTGCCGGCATTGGGGCCGCTCACCGGGAAGTTCTGCAGGCCCAGGTCGAGCGTCGGATCGGGCAGGCGATCGGCCGCGACCGCCGACGAGCGGGCGCCGGCTGTCGCCGCCGCGCGCGCCTTGAGGCTCGGCGCGTTGGCGGCAGCGAGTCTCAGCGCCTGCTCGTAGGTGAGCGGGTCGGCTGACACCGGCACGGCCCAGGCGCTCGCAAGCGTCGCACCGAGCGACAGCAACAGGCGTCGCATAGCGCGCCTCGCCATCATGATCATGGATATTATCCCCTCATGACAGAGGCGGCGCGCCAACATGTGACGCGCCGCTCCGGAGTGGGTTAGCCCTTGTCCGACCTGACTGCGCCGCGCATGCAGCCGGCGGCGCTTGCCTGCATCATCGCGCAATCGCAGCTGGCCATGTCCCGGCTCTGGGGCACCCATATGGGCGTCACCTCAAGGTTTGTGCGCCAGACAACGATTTGGCGGACATAATGAGAACACTGGCTATGCCACGAGTTTGAGGCGGGCCATGGGATCGTTGAGGGTGCGGAACTCGCCAGGGGAGAGCCGGTTTGCCCTTTGCCACAGATAGTCGCCGGTCAAACTGATATGCACCCAGCCCATCGGCGAGAGATGGGCAAGCAGCGCATCATCGAAGGTGCCGCCGGATGATTGGAGATGCTGGGCGGCCCTGTCCATATAGACGGTGTTCCAGTAAGAAATCGCCGCGATCAGCAGATTGAGGCCCGATGCCCGATATTCCTGATTCTCGATCGAGCGATCGGTGAACCGCCCCTGTCGGTTGGTGTAGATCGCGGCGGCAAGGGTATGACGTGCTTCGCCTTTATTGAGGCCGGCCTGGCAGGCGCGACGCAAGTCGGGCTGTTCAAGCCAGTCGAGCGCAAATAGCGTCCGCTCGATGCGGCCGAGTTCGGCCAGCGCAAAATCCAGCCTGTTCTGGCGCTTGTAGGCGGCCAGCTTGCGCAGGATCGCGGAGGGCGCAACGGCTCCTTCCTTAATGGAGGCGACGATCCTGACGATGTCATCCCAATCGGCTTCGATCGCCGCCGTCTTGATCGTGCGGCCCATGAGGCTTTCGATGCCTTTGTAGGTCGAAGGCGCGGCGATCGAGCCGAGTTTCCGGTCGGCGATGTCGCGCAGACGGGGCACGAACCGGAAGCCGAGAAGATGGCAAAGGGCAAAGACATGGTCCGTCGCGCCGCCGGTATCAGTGTAATGCTCATGCAGCGGTAGCGCGCCGGCGCCGAGCATCAGGCCATCCAGCACGTAGGGGGCCTCGCCGGCGGTGGCCGACATGATCCGCGATCCGAACGAGGCAAAATGATCGGACAGGTGGGAGTAGATCTTCAGGCCCGGCTCGCTGCCATATTTCGCATTGATGTCGGCCGCCGCCGATCGGTTGCGGCCCGAGCGGAAGAACTGCCCATCGGAGGATGAACTAGTGCCGGCTCCCCAATGGCGCGTGAAAGGAAGATCATGGTGCGCGGCAACGATCATCCCCAACGCGGCCTGATAGTTTTCGGGCGACAAATACCAGTTGTGGGTCCAGGCAAGCTGGGCGTAGCTCACCCCGTCGCTGGCGTTGGCCATGCGCTCTAGACCCAGATTCGATCCATCAGCGAGAATGGCGGCGAGGATCGCGTGCGGGTTGTCATGCTCCTTGCCGGACCGAAGATCGCGAAATGCGCTCAGGAACCCGGTGCGCTCGGCCACCTCGACCAGGAGTTCGGTGATCCGCACGCGCGGAAGCAAGGCGTCGAGCCTGCGATCGAGAGCCTCCGCCTCGGGTGGAGTGATCGCCGGCATGGGTTGCAGCTTGAGCCGGTCGCGTTCGAGCGCCACGCCCGCGAGCCTGTTCGCCTTGAGTTGCTTGGCGAAACGGCGCAGCCGCCAGTCGAGCGTCCTTGCCCGCTCCTCCAGATAGGCGGCCGCATCGGTCTGGAATGGCAGGCTGTCGGCCACCTTATCGGCATCGCGTCGACTCAGCAAATAGGTGTCGAAGCGGCGATAATTGCGGGTTCCTTCGACCCATATGTCGCCGGCGCGCAACCGATCGCGCAGCGTGGCCATGATGGCCGTCTCGTATCGCCGGCGATCGACCTGGCCACCTTCGGTGATGAGGCGCTTCCACTGCCGGTTGGCGAATGGGAGCGGAACGCCCTCGGGCAGGCTGCGGGCCTTGCGGGCATTGGTATCGCGGATGACCTCGATGGCCTTGACCAGTTGCGATCCGCTCCCCGATGCCTTGAACGTGAATGTATCGAGGAAAGCCGGGCTGAACCGCCGCAGCGTCGCATAGCGACCAGTCGCCGCGACAAGCGCATCTTCGCCCGCCAGCTCGGCCAGCGCATCGACCTGCGATTTGGCTGCGACCAGTCTGTGCCAGCCTACCGCTTCGTCGATCAGTTCGAGCGGATTACCGCCATGTTCGACCGCCTCTCCCAGCGCGGCGATCGTCGCGCCGAACAGCCGCATAAGTTCGCCGACCGAGCGGATGCTGTCCTGATAGCGCCTTTCCCGCCCGCGCCGCGCCCGTGTGAACAGGCTTCCGACAAGCCTGTCGAACATCTGGATCGCACCATCGGCGAGCCTGGCATCGAGGTCGATGACCGCCGCGATCAGCGTCGCGCGGCGCCTGTTAAGGCTATAATCGGAGAGCAGGAACGCCGGCGCAACGCCACCTTCGCGCATGAACTGCGCGAACCGGAAGTCGGGGATTTTCGCGCCGATCGCCGGGTCGATGCCGATTCCGCGCACATAGCGTAGCCGTTCCAGCAGCCCGTTGATGTTCGCCGTGGTGGGCGCTTCCTCGAAATTGCGCAGCCAGGCCAGCGGCGTCATGCCGAAGTCGCTGTTGTTGACGATCAGATCATCGATCCGCGCCAGTTCGGCATGACCCAGGCTTTCGACAATGAGCGCCGCCGCGGCTTTGCGGGCGCGTGCCCTGCCGGCGAGGCCCGCACGTTCGAGCGTGTCTGCCGATGGAAGAATGAAGCGTTCCTGCTTCAGCCCCTCCATCAATGCGCGGACAATAGGTTCGCCCCGATCGGTCCGCTCCGCAGCTCTTGCGGCGAGATCGAGCGCGAGCGGTATATCCCCTCGCCGAAAAGGGTGTAGCCCCAGATGCCGTGCCGCAATGTCGGCATGATCGTTACGTGTTTGCGCGCGCTGGCCATAGTCGGCGAACGCATCAACATCGACGAAGAGCTGGGCGGCGAGATAGTGAAGGACCGCATCGGGGACGTCGACGTCGGGCTGCAAACCGAAGCCGGGATGCCGCATAAGCGCGATCTGCGTTGCCAGACCGAGGCGGTTGGCAGGGCGATAGCGGCGACCGACCAGTTCGAGATCCTCGGCGGCAAGGGTATAGTGGCCGACGATCGCGGTTTCGTCATGGGGGATATCGAACAGGCGACGCCTTTCTTCTCCGGTCAATAATCGCCGCCGCGCCATCCTGCCTCCATCCCGAGTCGAGAGCGACAGGCTAGCGTCAATCTGGAGTATAGCCTAACCGGACGTCAGGATGCAGCGGCGGTTTCTGTCAGGATAGGGTTATGGCAAGCATTTATTGACGCATGTTCCGCCGTGTCATAGAATTCAACCTGACATTTTGACCGGAGGCGGCGATGAAAGGCCAGAGGATCGGTTACGTCCGGGTGAGCACATTCGATCAGAATGTCGATCGCCAGTTGGACGGGCAGTCGCTCGACCGGATTTTCACCGACAAGGCATCGGGCAAGGACATCAACCGCCCCGAACTCGATGCCATGCTCGCCTTCGCCCGCGAGGGTGACACCGTCGTGGTCCACAGCATGGATCGATTGGCGCGTAATCTCGACGATCTGCGCAAACTGGTTCAGTCCCTCACCAAAAGAGGCGTCCGGATCGAGTTCGTGAAGGAAAGCCTGGCCTTCTCGGGCGAGGATTCCCCGATGGCCAACCTGATGCTCTCGGTCATGGGTGCGTTCGCCGAATTCGAGCGCGCCCTGATCCGGGAGCGGCAGCGCGAAGGCATTGCGGTCGCCAGACAACGCGGTGCTTATCGCGGGCGGAAACGTTCCCTCTCCGACGAAATGGTCGCCGAGCTGCACCGCCGTGTTGATGACGGCGAGCGCAAGGCCGTCATCGCCCGTGACCTGGGGATCAGTCGCGAAACCCTCTACCAGTATCTCCGCGCTGCCACCTGAGCCGGTTTCACCCAGCCTCGCTCACCCTTAGGCTTGTCTGATTGATACGACCAATGTCACGTCTCTTGAATTGCTTGAATCATATCAATGAGGATTGGAGGTCTCCTTCGTCAAACGAATGGCAAGAGCGCGACCGATTGCCGCTGCGGCGACTGGCTGGACGGCGCTTGGCGGAAATGGTGCAACCGAACTAGCATTGATCTCGCAAAGCGCATAGGAGCCATCGCTGATGGCTTCACCAGGGCGAAATAGGAAGTCGGCGTCCCAAAGAAGCGGAAGATCGTGGTCGGCGATCGACAGCAACCTTTGCATCTCTGGAATCCAGCGATCCTCCATCGCTTTCCGTAAGGCTGCGAAGCGCGTCACCTCCGGTCCGAACATGGCGCGGCCCATCGGCTGTGGGGTTGACGACGTTGTATCAATGGCCGTTGGCGTCATCAGCGCAGTGATCAGGTTGTGCCCAAAGCCAACCACTCGGTGCCCGCACACGTAGCAGCGGACCATGCCCTCGGACGACTGCGGCTGATAAGCCTGATCGATCAGCACGCCGCCGTCGTTTAGAAACGGCACCCACCTTTCCAAGCACTCGGCTAGGCTGATGCGCTCCGATTTGCTTCCTTGGCGGGCCTCTTGAACTTTCACCGACGTTTTCAAAGCCGGAGCGTTTCCCGCTTCGTCTAGTTGGACACGCCATACATTCCTGCCGCCGTTGCCGTAGTTCGGCTTCAGCACGCGCGGGCCTGCGGCAAGATGTTCGGGGAAACGAGCGCGAAGGCCTTCAGCGTCCACGTATCGATCGACATCGCTGCCCCATTCCATGGATCGCGTTGTGTAGAGCACTTCCTTGACGCCGATTTTGGCGATCACGTCAGGATGCGCGCTGACGACAACGCCGCACCCCGCGACTTCGCGCAGCATTGGATCGAGCTGCGAGCGGTCGCCTGAAATGTCCAACGGATTCACCCAGACCAGCACTGCGTCGCACGACAGCAGCTCGTCCCGAATCTCGCGAACCGCCTCGTCCCTGTACAGTACAGGCCTTGCGGTCGCCCCGAGCGCCCGCAAGGCCTGCATTATCGGCCACTGCCGGGCTTCATGAAAGCGATGCGTCCACTCGGCTGCTTGCCCACGCCAAAGAAGAGCGATGTTCGGGCCGGATGTCATTGTTGCATCTCCCCATCGGACCTGTCCCCTTTGTGGTCGCGAACTCAGGTGTCGCGCAGCAGTGGGTGTTAAGCCACGGCGGTCGGGTTCAGCCGCCGCCGCGCAAAGCCGCGGCATAGCGCCGGTCGACCACTTCCCAGTCGATGTTGCGGAAGAAGGCGTCGACATATTTGGCGG
>NZ_NCII01000047.1 GCF_002256775.1 Novosphingobium sp. 17-62-19
ATCGGTCTGGACGGCGACGTGGACGGCATGGTCCACATGTCGGACATCGCATGGGGCATCTCGGGCGAAGACGCGCTGGCGCTGCACCGCAAGGGCGAGGAAGTCTCGGCCGTGGTTCTCGACGTGGACGTCGAGAAGGAACGCATCAGCCTTGGCATGAAGCAGCTTGAAAAGGGTGCTCCGGCTGCTGGCGGCACTTCGGCTGCTGCTGCAGGTTCGCTGCGTCGCGGCGAAGTCGTCACCGTCACCATCCTTGAAGTCCGCGATGGCGGCCTTGAAGTGCAGGCTGGCGAAGACGGCGCAACCGGCTTCATCAAGCGTTCGGATCTGGGCCGCGACCGTGACGAACAGCGTCCCGACCGCTTCCAGGTTGGCCAGAAGCTCGATGCGATGGTCACCGGCTTCGATCGTTCGAAGAAGCCGAACTTCTCGGTCAAGGCGCGTCAGCTCCATGAAGAGAAGGAAGCGGTGGAACAGTACGGTTCCTCGGATGCCGGCGCTTCGCTGGGCGACATCCTTGGTGCGGCGCTGAAGGCTCGCTCGTAAGAGCGCGCGTCCCCGCCCTTCGGCTGGCCGGAAGGCCGGCCGCTCAGGGTAAACTGCCCGAAGGGCAGGCGGGGACCTCAGGCCACCAAGCGCCACGCCGACTGAGGCCCCCGCCTTCGCGGGGGAGCGGTTGGTAAGATTATGCAAGGCCCGCTCGGAGCAATCCGGGCGGGCTTTTGCTTTGTGGCGCGCACGGCGCTAAGCTGGGGGCATGACGCTACAAATCCACCAGTTCGCGTGCCTGTCCGACAACTACGGCTTCCTCGTGCATGACCCTGCGAGCGGGGAAACGGCGTGCATCGATACGCCCGATGCCGATGCCTACTTGCGCGAGGCCGAGGCGAAAGGGTGGCGGATCACGCAAATCTGGAACACCCACTGGCATCCTGATCATGCAGGCGGGAATGAGGCCATCAAGGCTGCAACGGGGTGCATAATCGTGGCTCCCGCCAGAGATGCGGCGAAGATTGCGGGCGTGGACCGGGCGGTGGCGCAGGGCGATGTGGTGGGGCTTGGAGCTTACTCGGCGCACGTAATCGATGTGGGCGGGCATACGCTGGGGCACATTGCCTATCATGTGCCAGAGGCGGCCATGGCGTTTGTGGGGGATGCGCTGTTTCCACTGGGCTGCGGGCGCATGTTTGAAGGCACGCCGGAGCAATTCTGGGCGAGCCTTGCGCGGTTGAAGGCTTTGCCTGCGGAGACGACGCTCTACAGCGCGCATGAGTATACGCAGGCCAACGCGCGGTTTGCGGTGTTTGCTGACCCTGACAATGAAGCGCTGGTCGCCTATGCAGATAAGGTGGAGGACAAGCGCGTGCGGGGGGAGTGGACGGTGCCGACGACGCTGGGGGCAGAGCTTACCGCCAATCCGTTCCTGCGGGCAGATGATCCCGAAATGGCAGCGCGGTGGGGTGGTTCTTCACCGGTCGAAACATTTGCCGCACTGCGCCTTGCCAAGGACACTTTCCGCTGACGCTGTTCCTGCTAAGGACAAGCTGACCCGGGGGACGTAATTTGGTGAATGACAGGAAGATCATCCGCGTAACGTCGTTCGACGTGGCCGAGGCGGCAGGCGTCAGCCAGTCCACCGTTAGCCGCGCGCTGGCCGGTGATACGTCCATCAGCGAGCCTACGCGGCAGCGCGTGATCGAGGCGGCGCGGCGGCTGAACTATCAGGTGGACGAGAATGCGGCGCGGCTGCGGCGCGGGCGGACGGGCACGCTGGCAGTGGTGATGATCTGTCGTGAGGCGCAGGACCGCAAGGACATCAACCCGTTCTATTTCTCGCTGCTGGGAAGCACTTGCGCGGCGGCATCGGCGCGCGGGTATGAAACGCTGGTGGCGTTTCAGGATGCGCCGGAGAACTTCTGGGGGCACTTTCAGGAGCGGCGCAAGGCCGACGGCATGATCGTGATCGGCACGACCACCAACACCAAGGCGTGGGACTATTTCGGCGACATGCCGCAGGGCACGCACTGGACCTGCTGGGGATCGCCCGACAACGAAATGCCGTGGGTGCGCAGCGACAACCTTTCGGGCGCGACGCTGGCGACGCGGCACCTGCTGGTGCGCGGGTATCAGAAGATCGTGTGCATCGGCTCTGCCACATCGCCGCAGCGGCAGTTTCAGGAACGCTATGAAGGCTATGCCGAGGCAATGCGCTCCGCCGGGCTGGAACCACGCCTGCAGCAGGTGGACAGCGGGCTGGCGCGCGAGGAGCAAGGGCGACTTGCAGCGATTGCCTTGGCCGAAAGCGGCGAGCCGTTTGACGCAATCTTTGCGGTATGTGACGAAATGGCGCTGGGCGCGCTGAAGGAACTGACCTTGCGGGGCTATGCCATCCCGGATCAGGTGGGCATCATCGGCTTCGACGGCATCCGCGCAGGCGCATGGTCCACCCCTCCCCTCACCTCGATCGAGCCGGACTTCCAGATGGCCGGCGCGCTGCTGGTGGAGCAGTTGCTGGCGAAAATCAACGGGACCGAAGGGTCGGGGCGGCGCGTGCCGGTTAGGCTGGTGATCCGGGGGTCTACGCGGGCGTGACGGACAAGGACGCACAATGTCGTGAAGAGCACGCTGCGAAAGTGCGTACGCTTGAGCGAGCCCTTATTGAGGGAGAGCAGTCAGGCGAGCCTCAACCGTTCGACTTCGATGAGTTCTTGGCACGCAAGAATCGGGAATGGAATAGCGAGCGCCGTTCCCGCTGACGCAGTTCATGTGCACCGCAGTCGCAATAGAGGCTTTTGTCGCTGCCAACCCTTGTTCCGCAGGCGCAATCCATATCAGAAAAACAAAACCCCTCCCGGCGCTAACCGGAAGGGGTCTTGTGTTCTTTCAGCCCTGACGCGCGGGTTAGCGGATCAGTTTACCAGACCGGCAATGGCGCCATCGACCAGCGCCTTGTCGGCTCCGGCGGAGTGGTTCTTAGCGATCAACTGGCGAGCTGCGGCGGTTGCGGCTTCGGCGGCCTTGGCGCGCAGGTCATCGATGGCGGCGCGTTCGGCGGCGGCGATTTTGTCGGACGCCATCTTTTCGCGGCGGGTGATGGTCATGGCAGCGTCGGCTTCGGCCTTCGCGACGATCGCGGCGGCTTCGGTCTTGGCGTGTTCGACCATCGAGGCCGCGTCTTTTTCGGCGTTGGCGATCTTGGCGGCGTATTCGGCGCGCAGCTTTTCGGCTTCGGCGCGGAGCACCTTGGCTTCATCGAGCTGCTTGCGGATCGCATTGATCTGTTTGTCGAGACCACCGACGATCAGGCCCGGAACCTTCTTGTAAACAAGAATGCCCAGAAACACGATCATCGCAAGGGCTGCCCATGCGCCTGGCCCGAGGCCCAGCGCAGAAGGTTCGACGTGGTGTTCGGCAGCGGCGCCGTGTTCCACCACCGCAGTGGTTTCAACCGGATTAGCCATGCGCAAGAACTCCCTTCACGGCGGCGCGCGCTTCGTCGGCAGGGATCGACAGACCGGCGATGCGGCTTGCGATATCCTGCGCGGCTTCGGCGGCCACGCCTTCCACTTCACCCAGCGCGGCAGCGCGGGCGGCGGCGATACGGGCTTCGGCAGCAGTCACGGTCTCGTCAATACGAGCCGCAGCGACGGCGAGGCTGGCTTCGGTAGCCTTGGCCGCGTCTGCCTTGGCAGCAGCGATCACGGCCTGAGCCGAAGCACGCTGCTGGTTGGCCTGGACGCGCCATGCCTCTTCCTGCGCATCGGCGGCGGCGCGTGCGGCTTCGGCAGCGGCAAGGTCGTCGGCGATTTGCTTGTCGCGGCCATCCATCGTGGAAACGACCTTGGGCAACATGCCCCGGCCGATCACGAAGAAGATGATGCCGAAAAACACCAGCAACCAGAAAACCTGGCTGGCATAAGTGCTGGCAAGCTGTTCAATCTGAGGCATCGCGGGTGTCCGGGCGTCAGGCGGCCGGGGCGAACCCCGGCCATCAGTTCAACAATCTATGAAGTTCGCTTACCGATCAGGCAACGAAGATCAGGATCATCGCGACGACGAACGAAAGCAGGCCCAGAAGTTCAGCAGCAGCAAAGCCGATGAACAGACGGCCCTGCTGGCCATCAGCAGCACCGGGGTTGCGCAGCGCGCCTTCGAGGAACTTGGCAAACACGTTGCCCACGCCGAGCGAGGCAAGACCTGCACCAACAGCGGCGAGACCGGCTCCGAGCAGCTTTGCGCTTTCTGCGTCCATGTCAAAAACTCCTTTTCAATCCGTCTGGATAAATGTTGCGGGTTATTAGTGAAGGTTCTCGGCGTCGTTCAGATAGACGCAGGTGAGCAGGGCAAAGACATAAGCCTGAATGCCAGCCACCAGAAGTTCCAGCGCACAAATGCCGATCATCAGCAGGAAGCTGGGAACAGCGGCGAGGAAGAAGATGCCCACCCCGGCATTGGTGCCGGAGATGACGAAGCCTGAGAGCACTTCGAGCAGCACGTGCCCGGCCATCATCGCCACGAAGAGACGCAGGCCAAGGCTGAACGGACGCACCATGAACGAGATCAGCTCAATCGGGAAAATGATCGGGATCATCAGAACCGGCGTACCGTGCGGCACGAAGAGGGAGAAGAAATGCAGACCATGCTTGGCAAAGCCGACGATCAGCACGATAGCAAAACTCATGATCGCCAGCACGCCGGTGACCGTGAAGTGGCTGGTCGAGGTGAACGGGTGAACCCCGAACAGCGCCAGCGGCATCAGGCCGAGCATGTTGGCAAACAGGATGAACGCGAACAGCGAGAAGACATACGGCAGGTACTTGCGGCCAGCCTTGCCAATGTTAGCCATCAGCAGGTTGTCAACAAAGCCTGTCAGCCCCTCAACCGCCATCTGCCAGCGGCCGGGCACGAGCTGGCGCTTGGCACCACCGGCCACGAAGACCACAAGCACGGCAGTGGTGATCGCCATCCACAACGCCGAATTGGTGAACGCGATGTTGTAACCACCGATGGCCCAGTTCTCGGTCCCAAAAAGGGTCTCGATGGTGAACTGGTGAACCGGATCGACCTTGCCTTCGGCCACGCGCAAAACCCCGTATCACTCGAATACAACAACAGCGCCCTATTCGGGGCGCCGGCTCGAAATTCGGATGATGTTGCGGAAGGCCACGATGACCCCCATGAACAACATCACCAACAACCCCCAAGGGCTTGTTCCGGCAAACTGGTCAATGACCCAGCCGATGAACGCGCCGCCTGCAAGACCCCCGATCAGTTCCGCCAGCACACGGTTGCCCAAGCGATAGTTCGCATCGGTTTCCCCGCCTGCCTTTGGCCGGTTGCGCTCTTCTTCCCGCTCTCGAAGGGCTTTCAGCCGCTTGTCGAGCGCGTCGATCCGCGCATCCTCACCGATAGGTTCGATCCCGGACGGTTCATCACTCATGCCATTCTCCTGTCAGTTGCCCGACCAAAAGTGCAGCATAAACGACGGGTGACCGCCGAGGGCGCCGCCCCCTTAGGCGGGGGGTAGTTTTGAGTCAACCGTCACAAACCGTGTCTGATCCAAGGTATGAGTGCAAAAGCGAACGCCCTCCCGTATGCGGAAATTCGGCTTATGGACAGCGCGAATCGCGCAGCGGGGGACCGTTACCGCGCGTCTGCCATGAACCGTCGGGGGCCTGGTACTTTTCGCCAGGTTTCGTCTGGGCGATGAGCAGGCAGCCCGACGTGAGCGCGTATTCTTCCACGGTTGCCTTGTTGGCCTGCGCCTTCTCGGCGTAGACAGCTTTGCGCTTGATGTTGATGTCTTCAACCACGGCGCGCAACGCAGGAGCCGCCGGGGTGACATATCCCAGATAGCCGTCCATTTTTTCGCCCACCTGCCCTGCGGCGCGCGCGGCGGAGTAGGCAGGGTCGCGGTTTTGCGCGGCGGCCGGCACAGCTATCGCACTCAGCATCAGGCCGGTGGCGGCCAGTGCGGCGAGGCTCTTGCGCATTGAAACCTTGGTCATCGTTTCCGTCCTCAAACCTTCCGGTCGCATCAGAAGATGTCCGGGTTGCTCTCGATCGTGGCGTTCGCGTCTTGGGCGAGCCGGTACACGACCTCCTGCTTGATGTTGATGTTGAGTTCGATCACGATCGGCTTGTCCGGTGCGTTCACCGAAATGCAGCCGGCCATTGCCAAAGCCCCCATCAGCGGCAGCGCGAGCAGGGCGCGTTGCCTGAATTTTGATCCGTTCCCCATGCGCCTGTTCGTTGCAGGGTTCGCGGATCGGGTCAATTCCGGGTTCCTCATGGCATGTTTCCGCTTTCTGCAGGCTGAATATTGGGCTGTGCGCCGGGAAGGACTATGACCGGGGTGCCGCCGGGGCGCACTCCGTTTCCGAAACGCTGGAGCGCGCGGCCCTGTGCATCGACGAGACCCAGAGTGCGCGGGTCCTTGACGAAGGCCGGATCGTACATCGCCTTGAACGACGTCATGATCTGATAGAACGGCGCGCGGATGTTGACGTTGAACTGGATCGGCAGGTTGGCGACCTGCTTGGTGATGAAGTTGCTTTTGGTGCCAGCGCCTTGTTTCACCCCGTCGAACTTTACGTTCGTCACGATGTCGCCCTCAAGATCGCCGCGCATGGCGATGGCCATAGTCTTGTAGTCGAGCGATTTGAGCGCATCGAAGGCAAAGTTGGCCATTGCGCCCATGTTCTCATACGTCAGTGCGCCGACATAGGACACGTTGCCTCCCGGCGCGCGGGACAGCAGTGTACCTTCCTCGATCCGGCCGCCGTTGGCATCGAACACAAGCGGAAACTGGCCGTCGAAAATGCCGGTGGCTGATAAGTTCCCCAGTTCCATCTTTTCGATGAACTTGGCCGCATCGATGCCTTTCACGGTCATCGTGTAGCGCCGCGCTTCGGCGATACCGAGACGCAAGTCTGTGGGTTCGAGCACCAGCGTGCCGTTGAGGAACGGCCAGCGTGCATCGTGCAGGCGCAGGACCTGATCGGGCAGCAGCGTGAGGTCGATCACGCCTTCGTTCACTTCGATGCCGGGATTGATCGAGGCGACGGTGACTTTCTGGTGCGGCGCGCTGACCATGCCGAGCAGGTCAGTGAATTCGATGCGGCCCTTGAGGCCTTTGGCCGGGCCGAAGGCGGCGGCCAGGTCCATGTTTTCGGTGCCGAAGTTGCCGGTGCTGGTGACCGTGCGCGGATTCCAGTCGATGCGACCGGTGCCGTTAACCTTGCCTTCGACATTGGCGACAACACCGAGCGCGAGACGGGTGAGATCGGCAGGTTGGAAGCCCTTGTCGAACACCAGATTGGGCACAGCAAGATCGGCGTGGCCGGTGCCGGAGTTCAGATCGTGGCGGATTGATGCGGAACCGACCTCACGCAAGGTCTTTGCTTCGCGCAGCAAGGCGTTGGCGACAATGCGATTGTCGGCCAACGTGAGGGTGGCGCCATCGCTGCGCAGCTTTTCGAAACGCGCAGGATCGAGCCGGTCGGTCAGGTCAAAGCCAGCGCCGGTGAGCGTAAGCGCGCCATCGGCAAAGCGCCACTGGCCCGAGGCATTGGCTAGGTTTAGCGGGACCGCTGCGAGGCTGGCCTCAACACCGCCGAAGTTGCCGGTAAAGTCCTTGCCCAGTTGCGCATCAAGATCAGCGAGGCGGAAGCGGGACGCAGTATCGGGTGGGCCGAGGGTGACATCGACCGCCTTGGCGTTGAGCGTTCCGGGCCATGCGAAGCCGACTGCACCGGTTTTTACGCTGAGTGGGGAATCGCCCAGACGGCCGGTAAGTTCGAGCGCCGTGGTTCCGGCAGCGAGACGCAAGCCGTTTGCACCATTGCGCACGATGGCCGAACCGCCCGGTGGACAGAGCGCGAGGGTGTTGCCGTCCACCGCGACGCTGCCAAGCGTCAGGCGATCGAAACGCGCGTTGACGCAGTGTTTCCACAGTGCGAGATCGCCGCGCGCACCGTAGCTGCCGTTAACAGGCAGGACGAGGTTTTGCACGGAACCGCCGGGAATCGCGCCGGAAACCTGTGCCGTGCCGGAAAAGCCCAGCGAGCCATCGGGCACTTGCGCGATCATCATTTCAGGTATCGCGAGCGAGCCACCTTCGGCACGCCACGGCGCAAGAGTAAGGCGGAAAAGGGCCTGCCCGGCACGGCCACGCTCCATACGCCCGGCGATGCGCGGCAGGCCAGCGCCGCCGGTGGTGATGTTGCCTGCAAGCAGAGGTGGCCCGTCATTGCTGGCGCTGGCAATCTGGAAACGTGAAAGCGCGAGTAAGTCCTGCCCGCTGCCGCCGGTCAGGCGCGCCTGTGGCACAACGACCGAGAGAGCATCGCCATTGCGGCGCAGGGTAACTTCGCCCGTGAGGCGGCTGCCGCGCTCTTCCCGCGTCAGGCTGCGGCGCATTTGCGCGAGCATCGGGGCGACCAGCGTCCCGTTGGCGCTACGTTGGGCGGAATCGAGGGCAGCGGTGAGCGCTGTGCCCTGACGCAGCCCTTCCCCCTGCAACGCGCCACGGAATTCCGCCTTGCTTAGCGAATCGCGGGCACGGATCGCGCCTTCCACACCTAGCAGGCCAAAGCGGACACCTTGGCTGGCAACACTGCCCGCGTTGGCCTCGACCCGCCCGGTTAGCGCGCCGTCGCGCAAGGCGAGGCGGGTGTCGAGCGCGAGTGATTCGGCAGTCAGGCCGGGGAAGGACAGCTTTTGCCCGCGTAAGGCCGCATTGCCAGTCAGGCCTGCAAAGTCCTTGTCGGCACGGACATCGAGTTGTGCGGTCATCGGGCCGCTGCGGGCTCCGCCTTCACAAACAAGGCTTGCCAGCCGCAATGGGCCGGTGAGCGACGGTTGTTCCTTGCGAACGGCTATCGTGCCGAACAGCCTTGCCTGATCGGCCTTGCACCCGGACAGGGCAAGCGCGGGTGCGCTGGCGGCCAACGTGCCGGTGAAACCGTCCTGCAAAGCGCCCTGCCCTTCGAGCGACAAACCGACTTTGCCATAGTCGGTGAGCATCAAGCCGCGCCCGTCCTCGATGGTTAGGTCAAGCTTGGGCAAGGCGAAGGGCGCGCTGTCGGTTTTGGGCGCGAACAGCACTTTGTCGAGCGCGCCAAAGTTCAACTTTCCGTCGAGATACTGGCCATAAAGCCTTGGGCGGACGAGCGTTACGCCACCGATGTATGGCGCTCCCCAGCGATAGCGGATCGATACCAAAACCCGCTCGACAGTCAGGTCGGGTCGCCGAGGATCGCCGACGACGAGATTCTTCAGAATCTGCTGGCCGGGGCCGATGCTTTCGATCTCGTACGTCGCGGGCAGGCCATAGGCGGCGAGTTGGCCGACGATGATTCGGTCGGCCAGCCGTTCCTTCGAAAGCCACAAGCCGCCGCCCGCCACCGCCAGCACGGCAAGCGCAGACAGCCCCGCCCGACGCCACTTGCGCGAACGCATCGGCGCAGGATCGATGCCGTCCTCGACCTTGGGCACGGCGCCGGATTCCGCCATTTCGAAACGATCTGCCATTGGCCCCCTTCTTGCGCACTCCCTCGGCTTGGGCAATGCACGGCGTTGAACGCGCGAGCCCCTTTTCGGTGCCCGCAAGGGATTGCATGGCCGACCAGACCCGACTCTTTCCTGAACAGGACTCTGCAAAGGGCGGAAAAACGTCATTCGATGGCGCGGACCCCAGCGGCCATCGCGCAAGGTTGCGCAAACGACTGCTGGAAGGCGGTGACGATGCGCTGGCCGACCATGAAGTGATTGAATACCTGCTGATGGTGGCGCGCCCGCGCATCGATACGAAACCGATTGCACGCTCGCTGGTGCAGCGCTTCGGGAGCCTTGCAGGGGTTCTGAATGCCGATCCACAGGCACTGGCACTGCATCCGAACATGGGTGAGACGAGCGCGGCAGCGTTGCACATCGTGGCGCTGGCCGCGCGGCGTCTGGCAAGGACCACGGTGCGCGAGCAGCCCGTGCTGTCAAACTGGCAGGCGCTGCTGGACTATCTGCACATCGATATGGCGCACCTGAACGTGGAGCGGGTGCGCGTGTTGTATCTCAACACGCAGAACATGCTGATTCTCGATCATCTGGTGGGTGATGGCACGCTGGACGAAAGCCCGATCTATACGCGTGAGGTTGTGAAAAAGGGCCTCGACGTGGGCGCAGCGGCAATGATCCTTGTCCACAACCACCCCTCCGGCTCACCCCAGCCGAGCCGTGCGGACATTCAGGTCACGCAAAAGATCATGGAAGCGGCGCGCCTGATGGGCATGACCGTGCACGATCATATCATCATCGGCCGCGAGGGGCATACTTCGCTGAAGGCCAAAGGGCTGATCTGATCAGATGGCCCTTTGGCCAGCCTTACCAACCGATTCGATATCACGGCCAAGGCCTTTGACCGTGTTGCAGCCAGCAAGCACGATTGAAAGTCCGAGCGCGGCGATGACCAGAACGTTGCGAACCATCTGAAAGCTCCTGAATAGCGTATGTTGAAGCGCTTATCGCGGGACGACCCGGTGCGCAATTGCTGTGCCGAGCGGGGCATCAGCCGGTTGCGCGCCCTGCAAGGTTCCGCCACTGTGCGGGCGATGGGGCATTGGCGGGCGGCAGTTGCAATACAGGGGTGAAATCGAAGGGCTGCGCGCGCTCGCGGTGATTCCGGTCGTGCTGTTTCACGCCTGGATGCCGGGCCTTGGCGGCGGCTTTGCCGGGGTGGACGTATTCTTCGTGATCAGCGGATACCTGATCACGCGCACGATACTGGACGAACAAGCACAGGAACGCTTCACCCTGCGCCGCTTCTATGAACGGCGCGCAAGGCGTATCTTGCCTGCGCTGTTCCCTGTGCTGCTGGTCAGCCTGCTGCTGGCTTGGGCAACGATGACCCCTCCTGATTTCCGCAAGTTTTCGCAGAGCATGGTCGCCAGCGCCATCTTTGCAGCCAACATGCTGTTCGCGCAAAAGACCAGCTACTTCGACGATGACGAAGGCTTTGCCCCGCTCCTGCATTTGTGGACGCTCAGCGTGGAGGAGCAGTTCTACATTGTTTTTCCGCTCCTGGTGGTGGGCCTGCTGCTGATGGGTCGGCGCTTCCCGGCCAAGAGGGGCCGTGTGTTGTCAGCGGTCTTTGTCATGCTGGCCCTAGCGTCGTTTGCCAGCGGCTTGCTCCTGCGGACAAGCGATCCCTCATTGGCCTTCTTCGCGCTGTTGACGCGAGCGTGGGAACTGCTTGTCGGTTCAATTTGTGCGGTAGTGCCAGCGACGCGAACGCGGGGGTGGGTAGCGCTCGCCGGATTGGCGATGATCATGACAGGCTATGCGCTGGTTGATCCATCAACGACGCCGGGATGGCTGATGCTGCTGCCAGTAATTGGTGCAGCGCTGGTGTTGCAGCACGCTTCTGCCGAAAACCTGGCGGGAAAAGTGCTGAGCCTTGCGCCGCTGACGGCCATAGGCGCAGCGTCCTATGGCATCTATCTCTGGCACAACCCGCTGCTGGCTACGCTCGACTATGTTTGGCTCGGTTATCCTCCGATCTGGGTCACGGGCGGCACTGTTGCGCTTGCAGTGTTTCTGGGGTTCATGTCGCTTCGCTTCATTGAACGACCGGTGCGCAGCGGTCAGCTTTTTCGCAATCCGATGATGCTTGTGACAGGCTGCTGTGTGATGCTTGCCTTGGTGGTCCTGCCGGGGCTTGCCGGGCATTTGCGCTGGCTCAAGCCGCGCAGCGCCCCGGTCAGCGAAGCACTGGGCAACATTCCACCGCCGGGGGACAGAGTCTGGGAAGTGATCCCGACCGGAAAGTCACCGCTGAACTTCGTGGTCTTTGGCGACAGCTTCGCCCGCCAGTACTTCCCGGCGCTGAACGGCCGCTATGGCAATGGCGCAGTCTTTACCGCGCCGGGATGCCTTGCCCTGCCAGGCCTCAGCAACTTCAACGACCGTTCCGAGGCCGCGCTGGATTGTGCAAGCCGCCCTGGCCGACTGGCGCAGCTCGTGCGCGAGCGACAGATCGGCGCGGTGATCTGGGCACAGCGCTGGAAGGTTGAGATGTACGAAACCGGATCATTGCAAAGCGTGGGCCAATCCACGAGTCAGGGCTGGCAGGCGATGCGCCGGGGGATAGCGCAAGTGCGCGCCTCTCTGCCGCCCGAAACGCGCCTGATCATCATCGGCAGTACCCCCACTGCCATGGCGGCCGGCGATCCGATGGAGGGGGGCTATGTGCGCTGCCTTGCTTTCATCAACGTGACGTGCGCTTCAACGTTTCCGCGTGCGCTGGCCGAGAGTCAGGGCATCAATCCCCTTCTGGCCAAAACAACGCAAGAATTGCCGAACACGCGATTTTTCGACCCGGCGCAAGTGCTGTGCGACGATCGGACCTGCACCCTAAGGCAACAAGGCAAGGCGATATATCACGACTGGACACACTTGACCGACTTTGGTGCACAGACTGTGGTGCAGCGATTCGTGCAGGAAAATCCCACATTCTGAATCAAGGCTCTGGCGTCTTGCCCCTTGCCATAAAGCGCCCCCTTCCCTAGCCGCACCGCGCACCCATTATACTGGAGTCGAACATGGTCCCCCGCTACGCCCGCCCCGCGATGACCGCGATCTGGGAACCTGAAGCCCGCTATCGCATCTGGTTCGAGATCGAAGCGCACGCCACCGAAAAGCTGGGCGAATTGGGCGTAGTGCCGCCGAGCGGCGCCAAGGCGCTGTGGGATTGGTGGGCGACAAACCCGACCATCGACGTTGCGGCAATTGACGCGATCGAAGCGGTGACCAAGCATGACGTCATCGCTTTTCTGGACTGGGTGGCGCAACAGGTAGGGCTGGAAGCGCGCTTTATGCATCAGGGCATGACCAGCTCTGACGTGCTGGACACAACGCTCAGCGTGCAACTTGCCCGCGCATCCGACCTGCTGCTGGCCGACATCGATGCGCTGTTGGAAGCGATCAAGCGCCGCGCCTTTGAACACAAGTACACGCCCACCATCGGCCGCAGCCATGGCATTCATGCCGAGCCCACGACGTTCGGCAAGAAGCTCGCCGAAGCCTATGCCGAATTCACCCGCTGCCGGGCGCGCCTTGTTGCTGCGCGGGCGGAAGTGGCGACGTGCGCAATTTCGGGCGCGGTGGGGACTTTTGCGAATATCGATCCTTCCGTTGAGGAATATGTTGCCGAGAAGCTGGGACTTGAGGTTGAGCCGGTATCAACGCAGGTTATCCCGCGCGATCGCCACGCGATGTACTTTGCAACGCTGGGTGTGATTGCCAGCAGCATCGAGCGACTTGCCGTGGAAGTCCGCCATCTGCAGCGCACCGAAGTGCTTGAAGCTGAGGAATACTTCTCGCCCGGCCAGAAAGGCTCGTCGGCCATGCCGCACAAGCGCAATCCGGTGCTGACCGAGAACCTGACCGGGCTTGCGCGCATGGTGCGCTCCGCCGTCACTCCGGCGCTGGAAAACGTGGCCTTGTGGCATGAGCGCGACATTTCGCACTCATCGGTTGAGCGCTTCATCGGCCCGGACGCGACCATCACGCTGGACTTCGCGCTGGCGCGCCTCACCTCGGTAATCGACAAGCTGCTGGTCTACCCCGAGCGGATGCAGAAGAACCTCGACAAGATGGGCGGCCTTGTCCACTCGCAGCGCGTACTGCTGGCGCTGACGCAGGCCGGGCTTGAGCGTGATGCATCCTACCGACTGGTGCAGCGCAACGCGATGAAGGTCTGGGAATCGGATGGCCAGCTTTCGCTGATGGAACTGCTCAAGGCAGACCCTGAAGTGGCGGCCGTGCTGACGGCGGAGCAGATCAAGGACAAGTTCAACCTCGACTACCACTTCAAGGGCATCGACACGATCTTTGCGCGAGTGTTTGGAGAGGCCTGAGGACTCGCCAAGCGCGGCAACCTGTCTTAAGCATTGCTGAAGGACGGGCTGCTCACGGAGCGAAAGGCATGACTATGCTGCGCACGATTTTCTGGGTTCTCGTCGTGGCCGTGCTGGCCGCATTTACGGCTGCCAACTGGCAACCGGTCGAAGTGCGTATCTGGGAAGGCCTGCTGCTGGAAACGCGGCTTCCCGCACTGGTGATCCTCGCGTTCCTGCTGGGACTGGTGCCAACATGGCTGCTGTACCGCGCCACGCGCTGGCGGTTGCTTCGGCGCATTTCCAATCTGGAGACGCAGTTGAGCGTCAAGGCTGCACCTTCTCTTTCATCCACCCATCTGGACGCGGCCCAGTCTTCTGAGATCAAAAGCGAGACCCTGTGAGCAACCCGATCTACCTTGCCCTCGACCTTCCCCGCCTCGATGCGGCAATCGCGCTTGCCCAGAAGGTCAAAAGCCACGTCGGCGGCCTTAAGCTGGGGCTGGAATTCTTCTGCGCGCATGGGCACCACGGTGTGCACGAGATGGCGAAGGTCGGCCTGCCGATCTTTCTCGACCTGAAACTGCACGATATTCCGAACACGGTGGCGGGCGCGATGCAATCCATCCACGTGCTGGAACCCGCCATCGTCACCGTCCATGCCAGCGGCGGGCGCGCGATGATGGAAGACGCAAAGGCTGCGGCGGGCGAACATTGCAAGGTCGTTGCCGTCACTGTGTTGACGAGCCTTGACGATGCCGACATGGGTGCGATGGGCATAGGTGGTTCGGCCTATGATCAAGCGCTGCGACTTGCCGATCTGGCGCAGGAAGCCGGGCTGGACGGGATTGTGTGTTCGGGGCACGAAGTGGGCGCGATCCACAAGCGTTGGAAGAACGGATATTTCGTAGTGCCAGGCCTGCGCCCCGCCGATGGCAAGCTGGGCGACCAGAAGCGCTCGGTCACGCCGCGTGCCGCGCGTGATGCCGGGGCGAGTGTCCTCGTCATCGGACGCCCCATCACCCGTGCAGAAGACCCGGTTGCCGCTGCCCGCGCCATCGAAGGCACGCTTTGATTCGATGATCCGCTTTGCGCTTGCCAAAGCCGCTGATGTCCCGCGCCTGCGTGCGCTCGTGGAACGTGCTTATCGCGGAGATACCGCCAAGCAGGGCTGGACGCACGAGGCCGACCTGCTCGACGATGAACGTACCAACGATGGTGAACTCGCCGAAGCGATTGCCAATGAAAGGGTGCGGGTGTTGCTTGCCGAAATCGGCGGCAAGCTGGCGGGAACAGTAACAATCCGCGATGTTGGTGACGGTCGCGCCTACCTCGGCATGTTGTGTGTCGATCCCGAACTTCAAGCCGCTGGCCTTGGCCGCGCGCTCATTGCCGATGCAGAGGATATGGCAAAGGAGGCGTTCGACGCAAAGATCATCGAAATGACCGTCATTGATGCACGCGCCGATTTGATCGCCTACTACGAGCGGCGTGGCTATTCGCGCAGCGGTGAGACGCGCGCCTTTCCGAACAGTGGCTTCAGCCACTTGCGCATGGCCGTGCTGGAACGAAGCCTGCGCTGAACGGTTCATCGCCCTGTAACGTCACTGCGCACACTTGGACAGCAATGGCATTTACCGGAGACACTCCCACATGAAGCGCAAGTTCCTTTTCGCAGCCGCCCTTGCGGCGCTTACCCCTTTGGCAGCACAGGCACAGGTCATGTCTTCAGGTCCAGTCGTTGGCGCAGGCAATACGTTGCTGAACATCGCAGCCGAAGGAAAATCCACCCGCACGCCCGATCTGGCGGTGTTCAATGCGGGCGTCACAACCCAAGGCAAGACGGCAGGCGAAGCGCTGACCGAGAACGCTCAGCGGATGACGTCCGTGATCGCTGCATTGCGCAAAGGCGGCATTGCTGAGCGTGACATCCAGACCAGCAACCTGTCGGTCAATCCTGTCTATGGCCAACCGAAGCGTCTGGCTGATGGCTCGATCGAAGAGCGCGATCCTGTGATTGTCGGCTATCAGGCTACCAATCAGGTCTCGGTTCGCCAGCGTAAGCTGGACCAATATGGCAAGGTGATCGACACGCTGGTGGCGGCAGGCGCAAATCAGGTGAACGGACCCAGCTTCCAGATCGACTCACCCGATGCTGCGATGGACGAAGCACGGCTCGAAGCGATGAAGACGGCGCGGGCACGCGCTGATCTCTATGCTAGGGCCGCAGGCCTGCGTGTGGTGCGCGTCCTTTCGATCAGCGAAAACGCTGGTTGGTCGCCTCCGCAGCCGCAGGCCATGTTCGCAAGGGCCGAAATGGCATCGGCGCCCAAGTCCTCGCCCGTGGCGGCGGGCGAGTTGGAAATGACCGTCACAGTCAACGTCAGCTACGAACTGGCGAACTGAGGCCGAATTGAACCGGGCGATTTGACAGGGGCGGCGCGTTCCCCGTAACGCGCCGCCTATGCTCGGACCCATGATCAAGATTTGCGGGGTTACCACCCGCGAGGCACTGGATGCCACAATTGGCGCGCAGGCGAGCCATGTCGGGTTCAACTTCTTCCCCCCTTCCCCGCGTTTCTTGAAGCTGGCCAATGCGCCTGCGCTGGCCGCACAAGCTGAGGGCCGCGTTACACGTGTGGGCGTGTTCGTTGATGCCAACGATGCCTTCATCGCCGATGCCGTGGTGGCCGCACGGCTCGATGCGATCCAACTGCACGGCAAGGAAACGCCGACGCGGTCAGCCGCATTGCGCGCGCAATTTGGCAAGCCTGTGTGGAAAGTCATTTCGGTGGCCGGACCGGGTGATGTGGCAAAGGCCAACGCTTATGCCGATGCTGCAGATTTCATCCTGTTCGATGCCAAAACGCCCAAGGGCGCGGCCCTGCCCGGTGGACTGGGGCTGGTGTTCGACTGGAATTTGCTGAAGGCCTACAAGGGACCACTGGGATGGGGCCTTGCCGGTGGGCTTGCCCCGGGCAACGTGGCCGATGCGGTGCGAGGCACGGGGACAGCGCTGGTCGACGTTTCTTCCGGCGTGGAAAGCGCGCCGGGCGTGAAGGACGCCGAACGGATTCGCACCTTCTGCTTCAACGCGCGCAACGTCTGATCCTCATAAAAAACGGGCGGCCTCACAAAGAGACCGCCCGCCTTCAATTCCAATCGTGCGTGGAGACGCGCTATCAGAACTTCACGCCAAGGCCGACAAGCGCGGCATCGGTATCCGTGAAACCAGCCTGTTCAGGGAAGAAGTGGCGGTATTCAGCCTTTGCATAGAACTTGCCGAACGAGTGCTGGTAACCAGCGCCGACCGACCATGCACCTTCGCAACCGTCGCAGTTTTCGGTGTTGTAGCCGCCGATGGCATAGAGCTTGCCAGCGTCACCAAGCTTCGCGCCAGCGCGGGCAGCAAAACCGAAGGTCACCTGCGTGCCATCGGTGAGCAGCTTGTCAGCCGAAACTTCACCACCGGCGAACGCGGTTTCACCAAGATCGAAATCGTAGCCAGCGGCCACGCCAGCTAGCTCTTCGCTGTCCGAGCTGTTCCACATGATACCGCCGCGTGCTTCGACGCGTGCTTCGTTGGCAAGTGCCGGGGTTGCCGCAACAAGCGAGGCGGCGAGAGAGATAAGAACCAGACGCATATTTTGTACTCCTGACTTTTTGGCCCCTTCTTTTCGAAGGTGGCGAGGCGTCAGGTAGGTTTGGTCCGGCGGGGTGACAATGACGAAAATCACTTCAAAAGCAGAACGCTGACAAAATGTGACAAGTCTGCAACATTAGCGACACTAACAATGGTAGTCACTTTTGAGATTTATTTGGCCATTACTGCAACGCAAGAAGGCGACCCCTTTCGGAGCCGCCTTCACGACGTTGCAAAGCCGCACTAGACTGCGGCATATTGCTGAAAGATGAACGGCACGTGCAGGTTTCCGCAATGCAGCATCTACCCCCTGCACCAAAGGTCCGGGCTTTGCAAATCTGGACTTTCCCGCGCGGCTCTGCCAAGCGCGGGCGCATGAACGCGCCAACTCCCAACAGCTTCCGCACACTGCCCGATGAACGCGGCCACTTCGGCCAGTTCGGCGGGCGTTACGTTGCCGAAACGCTGATGCCGCTGATCCTCGATCTGGAAGCCGAATACCGCAAGGCCAAGGCCGACCCGGCATTTCAGGCCGAGTTCGACGATCTGCTGGAACATTACGTGGGCCGCCCCAGCCCACTCTATTTCGCGCCCCGCATTACCGAAGAACTGGGCGGCGCGCAGATCTGGTTCAAGCGCGATGAACTGAACCACACCGGCGCGCACAAGATCAACAATTGCGTCGGCCAGATCCTGCTCGCCATGCGTATGGGAAAGACGCGGATCATCGCAGAAACCGGCGCTGGTCAGCATGGTGTCGCCACGGCCACGGTCTGCGCGCGCTTTGGCCTGCCTTGCGTGATCTTTATGGGCGCGACCGACGTGGCGCGTCAGGCGCCCAACGTGTTTCGCATGAAGCTGCTTGGCGCAGAAGTGGTGCCGGTAACGGCAGGCGCGGGCACGCTGAAGGACGCGATGAACGAGGCGCTGCGCGACTGGGTGGCGAACGTGCACAACACGTTCTACATCATCGGCACCGCCGCCGGGCCGCACCCCTATCCCGAAATGGTCCGCGATTTCCAGAGCGTGATCGGCAAGGAAGCGCGCGTCCAGATGATGGAGCGCACTGGCCGCCTGCCCGATGTGCTGGTGGCCGCCATCGGCGGCGGATCGAACGCCATCGGCCTGTTCCACCCGTTCCTCGATGACCCAAGCGTCAAGATGCTCGGCGTCGAAGCGGCAGGGCATGGGCTGGACAAGGAACATGCCGCGTCGCTCGCAGGCGGACGCCCCGGCATTCTCCACGGCAACAAGACTTACCTGCTGCAGGACGAGGACGGCCAGATCACCGAAGGCCACTCGATCTCGGCGGGCCTCGACTATCCCGGCATCGGGCCTGAGCATTCATGGCTCAAGGAAATCGGCCGCGTGGACTATACCTCGGTGACCGACAAGGAAGCGCTCAACGCATTCCAGCTGCTCTGCCGCACCGAAGGCATCATCCCCGCGCTGGAACCCGCCCACGCGATCGCAGCGGTCCAGAAGCTGGCGCCGACGATGGACAAGGACCAGATCATCCTCGCCAACCTGTGCGGACGGGGCGACAAGGACATCTTCTCGGTTGCGGAGCATCTGGGGGTTTCGCTGTGATTTAGCCCTCTCCCCTTCAGGGGAGAGGGTTGGGAGAGGGGAAATGCGCGACGTTCGCCTTACGGAATTCGCCCGCGAAAACCGCAAGGCCATGTCTGAACCGGAAACGCGCATCTGGCTTGCGTTGCGGGCCGAGCGGTTTCAAGGCGTGAAGTTCCGAAGGCAGAAGGTTATCGGGCGCTACATCGCCGATTTCGCTGCCAACGAACCCAAGATTATGGTGGAAATCGATGGCCACACGCATGACATTGATGACCCGCGCGACGCAGCCAGAACGAAATACTTGAACGAACGCGGTTACCACGTAATCCGTTTCACGAATGGCGATGTTATGACGAACCTTGAAGGCGTGTTGATGATGCTTTCCGTGGCGCTGGCAGCAGCGCGGAAGTCCCCTCTCCCAACCCTCTCCCCTGAAGGGGGGAGGGCTTGATGTCGCGCTTGGCTCAGGCCTTCGCCAAGGGGCGCCCCGCCCTCGTCACCTTCGTCACCGGCGGTGACCCAACGCCTGACGCCACCGCGTCCATCCTCGACGCACTCGTCGAAGGCGGCGCTGACGTGATCGAGCTTGGGATGCCTTTCACCGATCCGATGGCCGATGGCCCGGCGATCCAGTTGGCTAACTTGCGCTCACTCGGCGCAGGTACAACCACCGCCGCGATCTTCCGCATCGCCGCCGAATTCCGCGCACGCCACCCCGAAGTGCCGCTGGTGCTGATGGGCTATGCCAACCCGATGACCATTCGCGGGGCCGACTGGTTCGCCACCGAGTGCGTCAAGGCGGGCGTCGATGGCGTGATCTGCGTGGACATTCCGCCCGAGGAAGACCCTGAACTTGGCCCCGCCCTGCGCGACGCAGGCGTTTCGCTGATCCGCCTTGCCACACCAACCACCGACCATGCGCGGCTGCCCGCGGTGCTTGATGGCTCGTCAGGCTTCCTCTATTACGTTTCGGTCGCAGGCATCACCGGGATGCAGCAGGCCGCGCAAGCCTCGATTGACGAGGCGGTGGCGCGGATCAAGGCTTCGGCCACCATCCCCGTCGCGGTTGGCTTTGGCGTGCGTACGCCCGATCAGGCTGCGGCCATTGCCCGTGTCGCCGATGGCGTCGTCGTCGGCTCGGCGCTGGTGGATCTGGTTGCCAAGCATGGTACAGACGCTGCAGGCCCGGTGAAGGAACTCACCGCCGCACTGGCCGCTGCCGTCCACTCTGCCCGGAAGGGCGCATTTTAAGGATATTCTGGGCATGAGTTGGCTCAACAAGGTCCGCAACGCCCTCCCCTTCACGCCGAAGCGGGACACGCCGGACAACCTCTGGATCAAGTGTCCTTCGTGCAGCGAAATGCTGTTCGTGAAGGACTATGAAGACAACCTCTCGGTCTGCCCGCTTTGTGAACACCACGGCCGGATTGGTGCAGACGCGCGGCTCGACCAGTTGCTGGACGCAGGATACGAACTGCTGCCAGCGCCCAAGGTCAAGGAAGACCCGCTCAAGTTCCGCGACAGCAAGAAGTACGTCGACCGCTTGAAGGCTGCCCGCGCCGCCAATCCTCACGCCGATGCGCTGACCAACGCTTTCGGCAAGATCGAAGGACAGAAGGCCGTTGTCGGCGTGCAGGAATTCGCGTTCATGGGCGGATCGATGGGCATGGCCGTGGGCAATGCTTTTGTCGCCGGGTGCGAACGAGCAGTGCGTGAGAAGTGCCCCTATATCGCCGTGACCGCCGCAGGCGGCGCGCGTATGCAGGAAGGCATCCTCAGCCTGATGCAGATGCCGCGCTCGACTGTGGCGATTGCCCGGCTCCGCGCTGCGGGCCTGCCCTATATCGTGGTGCTGACCGATCCCACCACCGGTGGTGTCACCGCCAGCTACGCCATGCTGGGCGATGTGCAGATTGCCGAACCCGGCGCGCTCATCGGCTTTGCCGGACAGCGCGTGATCCAAGACACGATCCGCGAAAAGCTGCCCGAAGGCTTCCAGCGCGCAGAGTACCTCTATGCGCACGGCATGATCGACATGGTAACGCACCGCCGCGACATGAAAACGACGCTGGCGCAGGTGATCGACTACCTGATGGCGGCGAAGGCGGCGGCGTAAGACCCCTCCACCACCCGCTTCGCGGGCGGTCCCCCTCCCCGTTTGGGCTTCGCCAAAACGGGGAGGATCAGGCAGAATTCCTCCCCGTTTTCACGAAGTGCAAATGGGGAGGTGGCATTGGCAAAGCCAATGACGGAGGGGTTCCTTGAAGGACTTCGCAATTTCGGAAAATGCCGATGTTCAAGCCCAGCTTGACCGCCTCGGCGCGCTGTCGCTGCCATCGGGCCGCCTTGGTCTCGACACTGTGCGCGAGCTTTGCGCGCGACTTGGCGATCCGCAGGAGCACTTGCCGCCTGTGTTCCATGTTGCCGGGACCAACGGCAAAGGATCGACCTGTAGCTATCTGCGGCATATCCTTGAGGCCGAGGGGCTGACCGTCCATTCCGCCACCAAGCCGCACCTTGTCCGGTACAACGAGCGCATCCGCATTGCAGGCCAGCTGATCGAGGACGATCTGCTGGCCGCGCTGCTCAAGGAAGTGCTGGACGCCGGACATGACCTTGAACCCAGCTTCTTCGAGGTCACCACGGTCGCCACGTTCCTTGCCTATGCCCGCACGCCCGCTGATGTCTGCGTGATCGAGACCGGGCTTGGCGGAAGGCTGGATGCTACCAATGTGATGCCCACTGCCGCTGTCTGCGGGATCTCCACGCTGGGGATTGACCACGAAGCATTCCTGCTCACCCCCGAAGAAGGCGTGCCTGCCGACCCGATGGCGCGCATCGCGTTCGAAAAGGCGAGCATTGCCAAGCCAGGCGTGCCGCTGGTGACGATGGCCTATCCGGCGGTTCCGGGGGCCTCGGTGGCTGAAACCGCAGCGCGGATCGGCGCGCCGCTGATCATGCGCGGGCGCGATTGGGATGCCCAGATCGCAGGATCGATCCACTATCGCGATGCAGCAGGCGAGTTGACCCTGCCCCTGCCCGCGCTGCCAGGCGAGCATCAGGCCGAGAACGCTGCGTTGGCCGTGGCGATGCTCCGGCACCAGAGCGCCATGTCAGTGTCACTCGCTGCAATGGGCAAGGGCATTGTCGATGCGCGCTGGCCCGCACGCCTGCAACGCCTCGGGCAAGGTCCGCTGACGGATCTGGCCGGGCAGCGAACCATTTGGCTCGACGGCGGGCACAACCCCGACGCAGGCCGCGCCATTGCCCGCCACCTTGCCTCCCAGCCGCCTGTGCATCTGATCATGGGTATGCTGGCAAACAAAGACCCGTCAGCCATCCTGAAGCCTTTGGCCGACCGCGCGCTGTCGCTCTCGGTTGTCCCCGCGCCGGGGCATGACGCGCATCAGCCAGAGGACTTTGCCCCTTTCACCAGCCTGCCCGTACGCAGCTTTGCCACTGTGCCCGAAGCGCTGGCCGCGCTCCCGCCTCAGGGTGATGTGCTGATCGTCGGCTCGCTCTACCTTGCAGGCGAAGTGCTGCGGCTTAACGCGGAGATACCTGACTGATCAGGCAAAAGGATCGGCGTCCGATTTTTCCTCGCCCGCCGTGCCCATCGCCGCATCGACCAGCCCGCTCCGCCCCATCCACCAGAACAGCACCACGCCGGGCAGTGCCAGCAGCGTGGTGAGGATGTAGAAGTTCACGTAACCCATCGTTTCGATCAGTCCGCCCGCCGTAGTGCCAGTGGCAAAACGCCCGATCACGCTCGCACTGGCCGAGATCAGCGCATATTGCGACGCGGTGTAACGCAAGTCGCACAGCGCCGAGAAATAGGCGACAACCACTACCCCGCCATAGCCCGAAGCCATGTTCTCGAACCCGATTGCACCCGCCATGCCGAGGTTTGAATGCCCCGCCGCTGCCAATGCGGCGAACGACAGGTTCGATACCGCCATCAGTACCAGCGCCACCAGCACCGAGCGCTTCAGCCCCATGCGGGTATAGGCAATGCCGCCGATGAAAATACCGATCAGATAGGCCCAGAAGCCCACGCCCACGTCCCAGATGGCAATCTCGTCGTTGCTGAAGCCCAAGTCGTTGAACAGCAGGCGGAATGTCAGGTTCGCCAGCGTATCACCCACTTTGTGGACAAGGATGAACACTAGCACCAGCCACGCGCCGTTGCGCCTGAAAAACTCGCCAAACGGGCCGATAATCGACGCGACGACATCTCCCACGCCCTTCTTGCCCACAGGGTCACGATGGCGTGAAGGTTCGCCCAGCACCAGCGCGGTGAGCATCGCAGGCATCGCGAACAAGGCGCAGAACAGATAGGCAGCGCTCCAGCCGTAGCGCGCGGAAACCACCAGCGCCAAAGCCCCGGCGCCCGCCGATCCGATGCGCCAGCCGTACTGGCTCATTCCCGATCCGGTGCCGAGTTGGTAGGGTTTCAGCGTTTCAATGCGGTAGGCGTCGATCACGATGTCGAATGTCGCGCCGGCAACACCGACCAGCACCGCGGCAAGCACCGTCGCGCCGATGTCGGCCGAAGGATCAACCAGCGCCAAATTCGCCACTGCCGCCATTACCAACGCACCGGACAGCAGCATCCACGAAACGCGCTGCCCCATGCGGCCCAGCAACGGCAAGCGCACGCCATCGACAACCCAGGCCCAGAACACCTTCAGATTGTAGACCAGAAACGCCAGCGTGAAGGCGGTCACCGTCTTCTTGTCGATCCCGTCCTGTGCCAGCCGCGTGGTCAGCGTTGCGCCGATCATTGCATAAGGAAAACCCGACGACATGCCGAGGAAGAACGCGGCGAGCGATTCCTTTTCGAGATAGGGCCGCACCGAATCCATCAAGGTACGCTGGCCGGACGTGTCTGCGCTCATTGACGCGAATGCTCCCTCAAAATCTGACCGGCACACTAGCGGCCAATTGCCATGACGCCAGACCCTCATGACTCGGGGTGACGGATTGCGCGTTTGCGCGTAAGGGCGGCGCATGACTTTACCCCCAAGAAATGGCGGCGATCGCCCGAAGAGGTTCAGCCCTCGATCCGCCACCCCCGAAAAGAAGCCGTTCTCGATGCGCAGTGGTGCGCCGCGCACCTCGCAGCCCGTCGTCCCCGCCAAGCGCGCACTGGCCGAAGATGGCTCCGAGCGCGAGGGCGACCGCATCGCCAAGCTGCTCGCCCGCGCCGGGATCGCCAGCCGCCGCGAGGTTGAGCGGATGATCGAGGATGGCCGGGTCAAGCTGCATGGCGAAGTGGTGACCACGCCTGCCACGTTGCTGACCAGCCTTAGGGGCGTGAGCGTTGACGACAAGCCGGTTGGCCCCATCGCCGCCCCGCGCCTGTTCCGCTTCCACAAGCCCGCAGGCCTGATCACCGCCGAGCGTGATCCCACGGGCCGCCCGACGATCTACACCGCTTTGCGCAATTCCATGCCTGCAAACACTCCGCGCGTTATGCCGGTGGGCCGTCTCGACGTGAACACCGAGGGGCTGCTGCTGATGACCAACGATGGCGAGTTGAAGCGCGCGCTGGAACTGCCCTCCACCGGCATCCCGCGCACCTATCGCGCCCGCACGTTCGGTGAGATCACCCAGGCACGGCTCGAAGAGCTGATGGAGGGCATAGAGATCGACGGCGTGCGTTATGGCCCGATCAACGCCAATCTGGAACGCAGCGCCAACCGCAACAAATGGATCGAAATGACGCTGACCGAAGGCAAGAACCGCGAAATCCGCCGCGTGCTCGAACACCTCGGCCTTGAAGTCTCGCGCCTGCTGCGCACCAGCTATGGCCCGTTTGAACTGGCCGATCTGCAGCGCGGATCAGTGGAAGAGATCCCGCAGGTGCAGGTTGAACGCTTCCGCAAGACATTGAAAGCCAAATGAGAATAATCGCAGGAGAATGGCGCGGCCGCCCGTTGCGCGCGCCCGAAGGTGACACCACCCGCCCCACTGCGGACCGCACGCGCGAGACCCTGTTCTCGATGCTCGCCAGCCGCATTGGCAGCTTCGAAGGGCTGGCTGTGGCCGACCTGTTCGCCGGTTCGGGGGCGCTAGGCCTGGAAGCATTGTCACGCGGCGCGGCCACTGCACTCTTCGTCGAAACGGACGCCAGCGCCGTCCGCACCATCCGCGCCAACATCGCCGCGCTGCGCTGCGCCCCGCAATGCGATGTTCGTGCATCATCCGTGTTGACCCTAGGCGCGGTTAAGCAGCCGCTCGACCTCGTGATGCTCGATCCGCCCTATGGCACCGGCGCTGGTGCGGTAGCCATCGAGAAGCTGACGCGGTTAGGCTGGATTGGCGAAGGCACGTGGATCAGCCTTGAGACCGGCCTGAAGGAAAACCCCGACGTGCGCATTTGCGAAGTCGATGCAGAGCGCAAGGTTGGCAAGGCATTGATCACGCTGATGCGGTTGAAGGCTTAATACCTGCTCTCTCGCCTTCAGGGGAGAGGTACGAAGGCTTGTTAGTTTGCTGCCTAGCCGGTGTTGAGACGGGCCGAAATTCAGAGCGGATTGTTCTGACGCCCCCACTCCCAACCCTTTCCCCTGAAGGGGAGAGGGTTTTCAGTCCCGCAATCTCGGTGCAAACCAAATGCCCCCCAGCGTCGTCGCCCCTGCAAGCGTCAGGAACAGCCCCACATAGGCTGTGCCGCCGACCGCCGCTGTCCAAGCCGCCGCAAAGGGCGCAAGCGCACCACCAATGATGCCTCCGATGTTGAACGCCAGCGAAATCCCGGTGTAGCGCACCGAAACCGGAAACAGCGTTGGCAGCCACGCACCCAATGGCCCATAGGCGAGGCCCATCACGAACAGCGATCCGGCCAGCGTTGCGAACACCACCGGCAGCGCCCCCGATCCCAGCCCCGTGCCGAAGAACAGCCCGATCACCGCCGTCAGCGCTGCGCCCGTGCCCAGCACGCGCTGGACCGAGGACTTGTCGGCCCAGTACCCCGCAACCAGAATACCGAGCGCAAAGAAGGCGTTGGCCCCCAACTGGATGCCGAGGAACTCCTGTTTGGCATAGCCCAGTTTGGTCGTGGCGAAGGACAGCGCGAACGTCGTCGCAAGGTAGAACACCGCAAAGCACGCCACTACGCCCGCGATCCCGGCCAGCACGGCGGGAGTGTGATCGCGCAGCAGCCGCGTGATCGGCACGTTCGGCGGCGGGGCCTTTTCCATCTCTGCTTTGAACGAAGGCGTCTCGCCGATCTTAAGCCGCACCCATAGCCCCACGCCGACCAGCACCGCGCTTGCCAGAAACGGCACGCGCCAGCCCCAGCTTGCAAAGTCCGCTTCAGATAGACCAAGGCCGAGCAACAGAAACAGCCCGTTGGCAAAGAAGAACCCCACTGGCGCGCCCAATTGCGGTGCGCTGCCAAAGCGGGCCTCCCAGCCCTTGGGCGCATTCTCCACCGCCAGCAGAGCCGCGCCGCCCCACTCTCCGCCAAGGCCGAAGCCCTGGCCGAAACGCAGCAGGCACAACAGCGCAGGCGCGATCCAACCGGCCATCGCATAAGTCGGCAGGAACGCGATCAGCAGCGTCGAAGTGCCCATCAGCATCAGCGAGGCGACGAGCGTGGACTTGCGCCCTATCCGGTCTCCGAAATGCCCGAACACCACGGCCCCCACTGGCCGCGCGAAGAACGCGAGACCAAACGTCATGAAAGCCAGCAGCGTCTGGGCCGTGACCGACTCGCTTGGGAAGAACAGCGGCCCGATCACCAGCGCGGCGGCCGTCGCATAGATGTAGAAATCGTAGAATTCCACCGCCGTGCCGACTAGACTGGCCGTCAGCACTCGTGCGTGCTTCTTCAAGGGATGCAAGGTTCAGTTCCTCCCGCCAGCCTCGACGCGCTTTGGGTAGCGTGCCTGTGACAGCTTTCGAGGGGATTAGGGCGAGCCTGCCGTAACGGCAAGACCAGTAGCGCACGCAAAAGGGCGCGGAACTGCCGTCCCGCGCCCTTGTTCTGTTTTACCGTGTCAATTTGACGGTTCAGACACCGCCGCGGTTACGGCAACCGTCCTGAACGGTCTTGCTGCACAGCGGATAATCCTTGGCACTGGTTGCCGTTGGAGCAGCATTGCTCGCCATGGCTGTGCCCGCTGCTTCCATCCCTGCAGCCGCGCTTGTATCGGCCGTCATACCATCGCTGGCGGGTTGCTCAGGCGTTGCAGGCATGGTGTTCTCAGCCATTCCTGAAGGGGTTGCGCCTGCATTTGGCTGCGCCGGATTGGCGGGAGCCGCGCCGGTTGCCGCAGCCGACTGGCCGCTCACCTGCGCGATGATCGAAGGCCAGACCTGTGTGCGCTGGTCGGGCGTCATGGCATAAACTTGGCCCTTCTGCTCATCGGTCAGTGCCCACCAGCCCTTCTGCTGACTTTCATCCAGCGACCAGAAGTATTCCTGATAGGTTGAAGGCCAGGTTGCATACTTGCTTTTCTGTTCAGCCGGCCAGCCGTCGATCTGCATCTGCTGATCGGACGAAGGGGTGAACGGCGTTGCCGTGCTGGTCGTAGGCGCTGCTGTGGTAGGCGCAGTCGTATCCTGTTGACCGGTTGGCGAAGTAGTGTCCGGCATGGTCGATGTCGCAGGCGGCATAGTGGTTGATTGCGCGGCAACAAGAGCCGGGGTCGAAGCGATGGCAAGAGCCAGCGCGCTGGCCGCAAAAAGGTTACGCATGATGAACTCCTTCGATTATAATTTCTGAAGCCGAAGCATCAGGACGTAAGGCCAAGCCATAGATCTGCACCGGGTTCCGGGGATTGCGGCAAATTGCACTGATTGATGCGACGAGTTGCCAATCTTTAGTCCAAATTAACCGCGCCTCACTTACGACCGACATCGACAACAGGGGGTTTCGATGTCGGATCTTTTGCGTTCGGTAATGATGGGTCTTGGCTGCCTGTCGCTACTCTGGATCAGTTCATGCGCAATCATGGGGGCCACCACCGTGGCGGTAGTCGGCGGTGCTTCGAAAAAGGCGGGCAACTTCTACGAAAAGGAAGAGCTAAAGTGGCACAATGACCGCGACAACAATGCAGCGGCCTATCATGAGCACTCGGACTACGAAGCGGATTACTACGAGAACTACGAGGATTGAGGCCTGGGCTGAGCGAGGTCACGCGCCCTTGCCGCACTGAGGAATGTTCTCTAACCGTTCCCGTGTGTCTCAAATTGCGAATCAAGAACAAAGCTGGCTCGATGGCCTGAACCCGCCC
>NZ_NCII01000048.1 GCF_002256775.1 Novosphingobium sp. 17-62-19
CCATCGGTGCCGAAAAACTTGCGTGCCATCGAACGGCTCATCCCTTGATTCAAGCGCCTTTTGCAGGCGCACACGTTGCCATGCCGCGTGACATAGCTAATGTCATCTCAAGATGACCTTACCGCCTCATGAAAATTCGTCCAACCCGGAGCCAAAACCGGCGGCAATGACTCTCCCGCCGATTGCGCAGGTTCCGGCAGCGTGGACGTTCTTTGGCCTGATTGGTGGATTGGTCGGCGGGCTGGCAATTGCGTTTGCCGCACCATCGGGGTTGCCGCTGGTCGAGACGTGGGTTCTGCCGGTGGGGGAAATGTGGCTTCGCGCGTTGCAGGCCACGATCGTGCCTTTGGTGGCCGCGCTGCTGTTCACTGGCGTGACGCAGACCGTGGCGACGGCGAGTGCAGGGGCCTTGGCGCGGCGCAGCCTTGGGCTGTTTGTTGCGGTGTTGGCGTTCAGCGCTGCCATGTCTTTGCTGGTCACGCCCGCGCTGATCGGGCTGATCCCGATTCCGGGTGAGGCGGGGGAAGCGTTGCGGCAGACGCTATCGGGCAAGGATGCCGGGCCGGTGCCGGGGATTGCGGATTTTCTGCGATCTATCGTGCCTACCAACGTGCTGGATGCGGCGGCGAATGATCGGATGTTGCCGCTGATCCTGTTCATGGCGGTGTTCGCCTTGGCGGTTTCGCGGCTGGCGGGGCCGCAGCGCGAGTTGATGACGACTTTCTTTGCCGCGCTTGCTTCGGCCATGCTGGTGGTCATCGGCTGGGTATTGGCGCTCGCGCCGCTGGGCGTGTTCGCGCTGAGCCTGGCCGTGGCGGCAAAAAGCGGCGCTGCGGTGATCGGCGCGCTGGCGCATTACATCCTGATCGTGGTCCTGACCGGGTCGGTGGTGATGTTTGCAGGCTATGGCGTGGCTGTGGCGATTGCGCGCAAGCCGCTGGGCGCGTTTGCCCGCGCGATGGTGCCGGTGCAGGCCTTTGCGCTGTCCACGCAATCCTCGCTCGCCTCGCTGCCAGCAATGCTGGGCGCGTGCCGCAATCTTGGCGTGCGCGAGACGACGGCGGAGTTCGTGATGCCGCTGGCCGTGGCACTGTTCCGCGCCACCAGTCCGGCGATGAACCTTGCCGTGGCGGTCTATGTCGCGCACCTTTACGGCGTAGTGCTGACGCCAATGGCGATGATCGCAGGGTTTACCGTGGCGATCCTTGTTTCGCTGAGTTCTGTGAGCCTGCCGGGTTCCATCAGCTTCGTTGCCTCAGTCGGGCCGATTGCCATTGCGATGGGGGTGCCGGTGGAGCCGCTTGCCTTGCTGGTGGCGGTGGAAGTGCTCCCCGACCTGATGCGGACGCTGGGCAATGTGACGCTGGACGTGGCGGTGACCGCAGCGGTGGACCGGACGCATAGCGCCGAGCAATCGCGCTAACTGCAACTGCTGCTTCGAAAAATTCAACTGGATCTGGCAGGTGATGGCTTGCCTTGAGGCAACCAATGCGCATTTCGGGCGTTGGTCTGCATTGCAGATTTCATATCAAAGGACCTGAACTGTCATGGCGATTATCCTGCCCCCGCTGCCCTATGCCGACACTGCATTGGAGCCGACGATTTCGGCCACCACGCTGCAGACGCATCACGGCAAGCACCACAAGGCCTATGTCGACAAGACCAACGCTGCCGTCGAAGGCACTGATCTTGCTGATGCCAGCCTTGAAGAAATCATCACCGCAGCAGAAGCCAAGGGTGACAAGGGTCTGTTCAACAATTCCGCGCAGAGCTGGAACCATGCGTTCTACTGGAACAGCATGACGGCGGAAACGAGCGCACCGGAGGGTGAGCTGGCAACAGCCATCGACAGCGCTTTCGGGTCACTGGAAAAGTTGCAGGAAGAACTGGCCTCGCAGGGTGCGGCGCATTTCGCATCTGGCTGGGTGTGGCTGGTTTCCAAGGGCGGCAAGCTGGCCGTTGAGCAGACGCACGATGCCGCCACGTTTGGCACGGGCGACGCCAAGCCGCTGCTCGTAATCGATCTGTGGGAACACGCCTACTACCTCGATCACAAGAACCTGCGTCCGGCCTATCTCAAGGCGGTGATCGAAAAGCACCTGAACTGGGCCTTTGCGGCCGAGAATCTGGCGCGTGATGGCAGCTGGACTTATCCGGGCTGATTTGTGAGATCGGGCCGCTCGCAGCGTTGGTCTGCGGCGGCCCGGTGTATCAGGTATCTGAAGCCGGGGTGGACGCGCTGTTCTAGAGGCGATTGCCGTCGCGAACGGTGTCTTCAAGTTCGCCCATGATGGCTGAATGGGCCACTGCATCTTTGGTGCTGCGGCGTGGAATCTGGCCATCTTCGATCATTTGCGAGAGGGTGGCGCGGGCACGGCCCACACGGCTTTTGATCGTGCCGACAGCGCAACCACAGATGGTCGCAGCCTCTTCATAGCTGAACCCGCCAGCGCCGACGAGCAGCAACGCCTCGCGCCGTTCCGGCGGGAGCATGAGCAGCGCGCGGTGCATATCGGACAGATGCATCGGTCCTTCCTGCGCGGCGGGAGCCACGAGGATACGTTCGGCCACAGTCTCATCATAGTCGGCGCGGAACCGGTTGCGGCGCATATCGGTGAGGTAGGCGTTTCGCAGGATCACGAAGGTCCATGCGCGCATGGATGTGCCGGGTTCAAACCGCTCCTGCGCAGCCCACGCTTTGAGAAGGGCTTCTTGCACAAGGTCATCGGCCAAATCGGGACGACCGCATAACCCACGCGCAAAGGCGCGCAAGTGTGGGATTACGCCGGTGAGTTCACGCTTGAAAGCCACAGGATCAATGGCGGGGCGGGGCGAAAGGTTGGCATCAGCCTCAGCCATTGGATGGATCGTCCAGCTTTTCGAGCAGCTGCGCAAAAGAATCTGGCAGCGGTTCGTCCAGCACGGAATCGTACAGGCGTTTCAGCCCGTCCGCCCATTCGGGAGGGTGCGCTTTGCCACCCTTCCGGCGTTGTTGACCGGGGTTCATTGGATTTTCTTTCGACATTCGCTCTGTCAACGCCTCCCCCTCCAGGGATAAAACAATATGAACCGCTGAGGCGCGGCAGATGCGTTTGTTACACGGTGTCGCAAGGCCGCTCCAGCGCGAAGGTGGTTAACCAACGGGCAGATGCCCCAACGACATGATTTGCATGAGGAACGATATAGGGAGCGGTCGGTTCCCGTCCTGTAGGGTTTGCATCGGCAATTCCTTTGGCGGGCAAATGATGCAATGGATCAGAGGCGTGGGGATCAGAGGCGTGGCGGAACAGGGGGGTGGATGATCAATCGTGAGGTTGCGCCAGGCACCAGCCTGATCAGGGTGCCGACAGGGGAGGGTTGATAGCGCGCAATGGAGAGGCTTCTTGCCCAGAAGAAGCTCACTGCCAGATGGTATGAGCGTTGGCCGCGCGGAGTTCCCGTGGGGATTTTCGTGGCGACCATGGCGGTAACGCTGCTCAGCGTCTTTGCGATCGAGCGGGCTGACGAGCAGCGCCAACGCGCGCAGATGGCTCAGGTGGCGCAGGAAGTGGCATCGGGCATCGAACGCCGTTCCAATGCCAACGCGGCTTATCTGCGCTCCAGCGCGGCACTGTTTGCCACGCAGCAGATGGTCGAAGCTCCGCTGTTCCGCACGTTTGTTCGCCAGTTGCACCTTGATGGGCGCTATGTTGGTTCTGACGGGATCGGCTGGGCAATGAAAGTCCGCCGCGTGGATGTGCCGACGGTCGAGGCGATCATGCGCAGCGGTGGTGTGCCCGATTTTACAGTGCGTTCGGATCCGCAGACGGGTGCGGGGCATGTTGTGCCGGTGATGTTCATCGAGCCGGATTCGAGCCGTAACCGCCGAGCCATCGGGTTTGACATGTTTTCCGAAAGCGCGCGGCGCGCAGCGATGATCGAGGCCGAACGGTCTGGGCAGCCGACCGCAACCAAGGCCGTGGTCTTGCAGCAGGAAGGCAGTGCTGGGCAGCCGGGCTTTCTCGTCTACATGCCAGTATTCGCACTGGGACAAAATGGTACGCCGCAAAAGCTGCGGGGGTATGTCTATTCACCGTTCAATGCGCAGCGCTTTCTGGAAGCGTCGATCGATGAAAGTCGGCTGCAGGGGGCCGGTGTTCGCTTGTTCGATGTGGATGAAGGAACACCCAAGTCTGCAATGAAACTGATGGCGGCGATTGCTCCTGATCAGGATTCAGGCCGTGTTGTGAACCGGCCAATCGACATTGCAGCTCATCGCTATCTGCTTGAGATCGAGGCTCCAGCCACGCCGATGCTGTCGATGATGTCGGTGATGACGCTGCTGTTCGGCTTGTTGGTGGCTACGCTGCTGCTGGTGTTGGCGCGGCTGTTGACGCAGCAGGCGGCGGAAGATCGCATCGCGCTGGCGTGGTTCGAACAGCAATCATCAATCCGCAATTCACTGACGCGGGAGCTTAATCATCGGGTCAAGAATACGCTGGCAAATGTGCTTTCGATCATTTCCCTCACCCGCCGCAGGGCCACAAGCTTGGGCGATTTTGCCGATAGCCTTGAAGGGCGCATCCGGGCGCTTTCGGCCACCCACGATTTGCTGACCCAGTCTGACTGGGGGACAACACCGGTGGCGATGGTGGTGCAGGCAGAGCTTGCGCCCTATGCGCAGGATATTCAGCGCCATCTTGAGATGGGTGGGCCGGATGTGGAACTTGCCCCCAACGATGCGCTTTCGCTGGGCCTTGCCGTGCATGAGCTGGCCACCAATGCGGCCAAATATGGGGCGCTGAGTGTGGAGAGTGGGCGTGTTTCGATTCGCTGGGAGATGGCGGGCGACGACGTGGCGCGTATCGAATGGATCGAGCGTGGCGGCCCGCCGATCGATGTCGAAATGCGCCGCAAGCGTGGATTTGGCACGGAACTGATCGAGAAGATCGTGGCGCATGAATTGCGCAATCCAGTGGAACTGCGCTTTGAGCCGGAGGGTGTTCGCTGCACTTTGCTGATACCTGTGCGGCGGCGCGGTGATTTTGCCATACGGCAGGGGCGCTCTGGCAAAATCGGCTGAAGCACCAAAAAGCTGACCATGAAAAAGGGCGCCGGCATTGTGCCGACGCCCTTTTACGAATTTCCCGAAATTCAGAGCGGGCGGCTCGATCCGAAGAACAGCGCCTGGCTGATTGCGGTGCGCACGGTCTGTTCCTGAAACGGCTTGGTGATCAGGTAGGTCGGCTCTGGCCGGTCTCCGGTCAACAAGCGTTCGGGATAGGCGGTGATGAAGATGACCGGCACCGAGCCGAGCTTGAGAATGTCGTCCACCGCATCAAGGCCGGAGCTGCCATCAGCCAACTGAATATCGGCCAGCACCAATCCGGGCTGTTCGCGCTGCACGATTTCCAGCGCTTGCGTGCGGGTGGCGGCCATACCGCATACATCGTGGCCGAGCGAGCGGACGAGATCTTCGAGTTGCATCGAAATCAGCGGCTCGTCTTCAATGATCAGGACCGATGTGGCGGATTCGTTGTCGATCTCCGCAATGGCGTCCTGCACCATGAGTTCAACGTCTGCCGGATCACGGCCCATGATATAGGCTGTGTCATCGATGCTGAAATCTTCCAGCGTGGTCAGCAGCAATGCCTGGCGATTGGCCGGAGTCATTGCTGCAAGGCGTTCTTGCGCGGCAGCTTCATGCTGTTCGAGCATACCATGCGCGCGCTCGGCGGTTTCGACGTAGGCAGTTGACCACACGCGGTTGAACGCGTGGTACAGTTGTGGACGGCCTTCGCCGATCTGCGCGCGCAGGTCTTCATCTGCAAGCGCCGCTTCGAGTGTGGCGCGAACAAAGCTGTCGCCAGCAGACTGGCTGCCTGTCAGCGCGCGAGCATAGCGGCGCAGATAGGGCAGTTGGTTGGCAACCTTGGAACCCAGAGACATTCATACCCCTTCCCGGTCAGTATCGTGCGCCCAAAACGCGCGACACGGCCATCCGGTTCCCGGTTCGGGAACGCGATGAGTATCCTACGGACGCTGCAATGACGCAACGACCCAATCGCCAAGAAGGTCCGGCGATGCAGGCTTTCTGAATTGGGCGGCAAATCCGTGACTTGCAGGAACAGCATCGGCATCGAAAGCTGAACTGAATGCCACAGCGCAGCCGCGTTCATGAAGGGCGCGGGCAAGATCCAGCGTCAGGCCATCGGGCAATTGCAGGTCTAGCAGCGCCGCATCGGGGGTACGCGCGGCGATCAAGGCCTCGGCCGTGGCCAGATTGGTGGCCACAGCGACTTCAATGCCGCGATCGATCAGGGCATCCTCAATCGCCATGGCGACAAGAATTCCATCTTCGACTACAAGCACCAGCGGCCCGGCAGTGTTTTGTTTTTGCAGAAAAATCCCCACGTTAGGCCAGCCTGGCCACCAAATTGGCGTGAGCACTAGTGCAAATTTCGGGAACCAACCCTGTCTTTTGACATAGCAGGCGTTGCAGGGCGCGTGTTTGGCACGGCAGATACAAGGAGGGCAAATGGCGCGAGACGACGAGGTTCCGGCAGGGTCTGATGGATACTTGCAGACGCGCATGGTTCGCAATGGCGGTGCGCCGTGCCTTGCCTGCCCGCTTGAAGCCTGCCCCGGATTGCACCAGCCCAAATCCGAACTGCGGGGCTGGATCGCGACATTCCGGCAGGGTGAGGTGCGCTTTGCCCGTGGAGAGCAGGTTTTCGCCCAAGGCGAGCGCCTGCCGCACCTCTTTACGGTCCTTTCCGGTGTATTGATGCGCACGCGCCTGCTTGAGGATGGGCGGCGGCAGATCATCAATTTCATGTTTCCCGGTGATTTCATCGGGTTGCAGGCAGCACTCGACGGAGAGATGACTCATTCCGTGGAAGCGCTAACCAGCGTCACGCTTTGCGCCTTTGCACGGGGGCGGTTTTTTGAGCTGGCCGCGCAGCAGCCGCAGCTTTCGTTCGACCTGACATGGCTTGCCGCGCACGAAGAAGCGGCGCTTGAGGAGCATATTGTCTCGCTCGGCCAGCGCAATGCGCGTGAACGCATGGTCGCGCTGGCCGTTTTCCTCGTCCAGCGCGGCATGGATTCAGGACTGGCTCCGGGCGGCCTGTTGTCTTTGACAGTGACGCAGGGCCAGATTGCCGACATGCTTGGCCTGTCGCTGGTCCACACAAATCGCAGCCTTCAGGCGCTGCGGCGGCTGGGGCTGGTGGACTGGACACTTTCTGCAATCCGCATTCCCGATATGGACGAAGCGCGCCGGTTTGCAGGGCTGGACGCTCCTTCGCCGTCACCTCGGCCCTATATTTAGTTCACTTTTTTGGAAACCTTTGATTTTGGGATTGAAAAACAAAGATAAAAATTTTCGAAACGCTGGGAACCGGCGTAAAGTGTGGTCGTTTAGAGTATGTCACCGCCGAGACCCCCCCTCCCGTCCAAGCGGTGGTGATACGATCCCGAAAGGTCCCCGATGGAAACGTCGGGGACCTTTTTTTCAGGTGATCGGCCCCGGTCAGGCAGCGATGCCCGGCCGGGGTTTTTCGTTTCAGATTCCTGTCAGAGCGCCTTGTCGTAGATCACGTAGGTCTTGTTGATCCCGCTGTTGATCGCCTCGGCAATGGCGTTCATTCCCTGATTATCTTCAAGGATCCAGCCGATCTCTGCCCGCGTCGAGCCATAGTGCTTCACAGATGTGCGGCGGATCGTTTCGATCATCATGAAGGCCAGCTGGCTGGCAAGGCGCGACGATTGCAGCCGCTTACGCACGCCCATCAACGGTACGCGCATGGTGCGCACCTTGGGATTGCGCAGCCACAACAGCAGTTTGGCCCAGTTGAACGGGAACAGGCTGCCGCCCATCGGTTTCAGCACTTCGTTGAGATCGGGCAGCGTCATCATGAAGGCCACCGGCTCGCCTTCATACTCGGCAATCATGATCAGGTCTTCACGCACGATCGGCTTGAACTTCTTGCCGGCGTACTGGATTTCAGTATCGCTGAAGGGCACGAAGCCCCAATTGTCAGACCATGCATCGTTGAGGATGTCGAGGATCAGCGCCGCTTCCTGTTCAAACTTCGATTTGTCGACATTGCGAATGCGGATCTTGGCGTTCTTTTCACCCGACTGGATGATCCGCTGGATCAGGGGTGGAAATTCGGTTCTGATGTCCAGATCAAAGCAGTTCAGCGTCTTGGCGGGCTGATAGCCCATAGCGTTGATATAATCGTCGTAGCGCTTTGGCTGGTGGCCCATCATCACCGTGGGCGGATGATCGAAGCCTTTCACCAACTGGCCCGGCTCCTCCCAGATCGACATGGACAGTGGGGCGAGCACGCGAGTCATGCCCTTGGCACGCAGCCAATCCTCAGCTTGGCCGATCAAGGCCTGTGCCACCGCCTCGTCTTCGGCTTCAAGCAGGCCCCAGTTGCCAGTGCCCGGACCCATGCCCTGTGACGGGTCCATTGCGATGGCGAGCTTGTCAATATGGGCGGAAATGCGGCCGACGACCGCTCCGGCGCGGCGGGCAAGGAATAACTGGACGTCAGCATGTTCGAAAAACGGGTTCTTGCCCGGCGTGATAAGCTCTTCGGCTTCCATCCGCAGCGGCGGCACCCAGTGGGGATCATCGGCATTGAGGCGATAGGCGAGGTCGACGAATGCCTTCTTGTCCGCCTTGCCGGAAACGGGAGTGATGATTATTTCGCCTTGGGCCACGATCTTGCCTTTGTTTGCGGGTAAGCGGGTGATGATGGTCGGACTGCGGTTCACATCGTAAAATTGTCAAGCCGGTGGCGCTGTGTGGGGGCGCTGGGCGGTGCAAAACCGCCGGGTTCAACCGGCATGTACGGGTCATACTGGAATTTGTGGCATGATTGCGACCGATACGCTTGAACTTGCTGCTGCGCCCACCAAGGCAGCAGCTTCGCTTCCTCCCGGCCTTGCGGGAACGCCTGACGATAGGGAAATGCTCCGCGCCGCGGTCGATCTGACACGCGATATCGCGACGGCACGGCCAGGCATTTATTGGCCCGATATGCTGGGTTCGGCTGCGCTCGGCTATGCCGCACTGGCAGGCGCGATCTTGCTGGAGAACCCGCTGTTGGCGGCGCTTTCTGGTGTCGTGTCGGCGGTGGCGCTCTATCGTGCGCTGCTGTTCATCCATGAACTGACACATATCCACAAGACCGCGCTGCCCGGCTTCCGCTTCGGCTGGAACCTGCTTGTCGGCATTCCGATGATGATTCCATCGCTGATGTATGAAGGCGTTCACACGCTGCACCACGCGCGCACGCGCTATGGCACAGCGGAAGACCCGGAATACCTGCCGCTGGCCTTGATGAAGCCATGGTCGCTGCCGGTGTTTGCGTTGTCGGCGCTGTTGCTGCCGATTGGCCTGCTGATCCGTTCGGCCGTATTGGTGCCGCTGGGCGTTGTGATCCCGCCCTTGCGCAAGCTGGTGTGGGAGCGCGCTTCGTCGCTCTCGATCAACCCTGATTTCCGCCGCCGCCCGCCAGAGGGAGACTTTGCGCGCATGGTATTCTGGCAGGAACTGGGTGCGTCGGTCTGGGCGATTTTCCTCGTCTCGTGGAGCGCCACGCATTCTTGGCGCCCGCTTCTCATCGGCCTTGCGGTGATCTCGCTCACCGCGCTGCTTAACCAGATACGCACGCTGGTGGCGCATCTGTGGGAGAATGAGGGTGAGGCGATGACCGTGACCGGGCAGTACCTCGATTCGGTCAACGTGCCGCCGCCTGCCGCGCTTGCCCCGCTGTGGGCACCAGTGGGCCTGCGTTATCACGCACTGCACCACCTGCTGCCGTCGATGCCCTATCACTCGCTGGACGAAGCGCATCGCCGGTTGCGCCAGCACCTTGGGCTTGGGTCGACTTATGAGAAGGCGAACTATGTGGGGCTGATGCCGTTGCTCGGGCGGTTGGTGCGCAGCACAATGATGGCGCGCTGATTTACTCTTCGGTGCGGATCAGCACCGTTTCGCCGATCAGGAAGAACAGCACGAACGGTGCCCAGGCCGCCAGAAAGGGCGGATAGGCCCCGAAGTTGCCCATCGCCAGCGCGGCATTGTCGAACACGAAGTAGGCAAAGCCCAATCCCATGCCGATCACTGCACGCACGAACAGGTGGCCCGACCGCGCAAGTCCGAACGCGGCCACCGCGCCGAGCAAGGGCATCAGCAGGGCAGAGAGCGGGCCTGACAGCTTGTGCCACCATTTGCCTTCAAGCTCAGTGGTGCGGAACCCCGCCTCGCGGATGGCGGAAAGCGAAGTGTTCAACTGGCCCAGCGATTCCGCATCGGCATCGACGCGGCTGATCAGCACCTGTATCGGGTCGACGGACTTGGCATAGACTTCATCGCGCCCCAACGGGGCCTTGCGCGCGCTCTGCACATCAAACACCACGGGGGCGCGGAATTTCCAGCCGGGATTGGCAAACGTGGCGGAGGGCGACGTGACGATCTCGGTCACCATGCCGGTAGGATCACGGCGATACCAGCTGACCCCGTCCATGCGCATCGCATTGCCTTCACCCGCCACGGCGCGGGCGAAAAGGATGTTCGGCCCATCTTGCAGCCAGACATTGGCCTTCGTACCGGATTCCAGCGGAATTGGCCCGTACTTCACATTTTGCCATGCCTTCAGGGTCGAGGTCGCGCGCGTCACCACGCGTTCGTTGAAGCCGAATGTCACCGCTGATGTCACTGCCGCTACAAGGAACAGCGGCGCAAGGACCTGATGGGCAGAAAGGCCGGCCCCCTTCATCGCGATGACCTCGCTGTTCTGGTTCAGCGTCATCAGCGTGATAATCGTGGCCAGCAGCACCGAATAGGGCAGAAAACGGCTGACGAGCTGCGGCATTCGCAACGAGACATAGGTCAGCAATTCGCCCTGACCATTGCCGGGTGCCGCCAGCACCTTGCCGCTCTCGCTCAACAGATCGAGCATCTGCAGCACCAGAACCAACATCAGCAGCACCGCCACGATGCGTACAGCAAACATCTTGGCAATATAGGTGGCCAACGTACGCGAGGGGAAGAATTCAAGCTGCATGGGCGGGTGCCTCGTCTTGCGGCGGAGCCTCGTCGGGCAGGCGTTTGCGTTCGAACAGCTTGCGCACCATACGCCCGATCTTGCCGAACAGCGTTTCCAGCGCGCCGATGGGCTGGCCGCCGGGGACATAGGCGATGCGCCAATACATCCACAGGATCAGCGCAGCGAACAGCACGAATGGCCCCCACAATGCCAATACCGGGTCGATCCGGCCGAGGCTCGCCACATCCTGCCCGTACTGGTTGACCTTGTGATAGGCGACGACCATCACGATGGACAGGAACACGCCCAGCGCCGACGTTGATCGCTTGGGTGGTACGGCCAGTGCCAGCGCGAGCAGCGGCAGCAGGAACATCATCACCACTTCGACGATGCGGTAGTTGAAATTGGCCTGCGATTGGATGCGCAATTCCTCGGAATAGCGGTCGCTCCAGCCGATTTGCAGAAGTTCGGGCAGGAAATATTCGTTATCGGCATCGCCGCGCTGCCGGAACTCTTCGATCTTGGGCAGATCGATCGGCAGATCATGGCTGGCGAACGTGAGCACGCGGGGCGAGGCGATGTCCGGCCCGTCCTGCACGATTTGGCCATCGGTCAGGCGCAGGATCACCGTGTCAGGGCTTTCCCGGTTGGCGAAGAAGCGGCCCTCCCGTGCAGAGATGACCATGACCTGCCCGCTTTCGGTCTGAAGCCGGGCAAAGATGCCGCGCAGGTCGCGCCCCTCGTCACGGCTGGAATCGACGCGCAGCGCAGTGCGATCCTGCAAGGAGTTGAACTCACCCACCTTGATCGAGGCACCCAGCGCGCCCGATCGCAGTTCGAACTGCAGCTCTTCGTAGTAATAGCGCGACAATGGCTGGAGATAGCTGACGATCACCAGGTTCAGCGCAGCGAGGCCAATCGCGAACATGTAGGGCACGCGCAGCAGGCGGGTGTAGGACAGGCCCACCGCGCGCATCACGTCCAGCTCGGAACTCGTCGCCAGCTTGCGGAACGCAAACAGGATGCCCAGCATTAGGCCAAGCGGAATGGCAAGGCTGGCGTATTCGGGAAGCAGGTTTGCCAGCATCTTGAATACGACGCTGATCGGCCCGCCTTCGGTCGCCACGAAATCGAACAGCTTCAACATCTTGTCGAGGACCAGCAGCGACGCGGCGAGCACGAAGACAGACAGCATCGGCACGAACACAAGCCGGGCGATATAGCGGTCGATAGCGGTGAAGAATTTCACGGGATCAGGGCCATGATGTCAATTGAGGAAAGCAGCAGGGCATCGACGAGGACGAGACTACGTTAACCGCCTGTGAGCGAGCCAAAGGCCTAGCCGCAAGTCGCGATGCGGGGAAGGGAAAAGGCGTTCTGCTGCTGAGCGCATAACTAAAGTTATAGAAATATCTCCGATCTGGATGTAAGGTGCCTATCCTAAGGGGTGATGGCAGGGAGATCCAAGCGTGGGTGCGGAAAAGAGGCACAAGGCCTGGTGGAACCGACTGGTGAGTGGGCCATCCAACGCTGAAAAGCTCCATACGCTTGCGGACTGGTGCGAGAATCTCGCCGCCACAGATCAGCGAGCCGGGTTTGGAAAAGTGATCGATGAACTCGATTTTGGACCCGGCGTCGATGCCGCCATGGAGCGTGCCGCGCGGCAAGGGGTCGTCCTGCTTGCAGAATCGGGCGCCTTTGAAAGCGCCGCCGTGGCCCTGATCCCGCGCAGCGCCATCTATTCTGGCGGACGTATGGCAGATGGGCAGTACGTTGCGCAGGTTATCCTGCAGGGCGGGGTTGCTGCCCATTCGCGCGCCGCCCGAAGTCTGTCGATGGCTTGGGTGGCTGCTCTTGTGCGGGCACTGGCGCGTCAATCGGTTGAAGCGAACGCTGCCCAAGTGAATTGAAATATCAGGCTTTTTCCAGCGTACATTGCAGCGGGTGCTGGTTCTGCCGCGCAAAGTCCATCACCTGATTCACCTTGGTCTCGGCAATTTCGTAAGGGAAGATGCCGCAAACGCCCACACCGCGTTGGTGGACGTGGAGCATCACGCGCGTCGCCTGCTCCAGATCCATATGGAAAAAGCGCTTGAGGACCATCACCACGAATTCCATCGGGGTGTAGTCATCGTTGAGCATCAGCACCTTGAACTGGCTGGGCTTTTTGGGCTTGGCGCGGGTTTTGGTGGCAATGCCGATCTGATCGTCACCACCCGGACTGCGCGTGTCGTCCTCACCCGCGCAGCGCAGGGGGCTTGCATAGGGCAGGGGCGCGGACTGGTCCGGCAAGGCGTGGCTAACGGTTCGCATGATCGGCTTTAATATCGCATCCACTGCGCGCAATCACAAGAGGCACAAGCGGGCAGGGCGTTGATGTGTGGCGCAAAAGCTTCAGCCCGGCAACGGCAAAGGCCGCGCAGCAATGCCGCGCGGCCTTCGTTTTCCGTTTCAGCAGCAGTAACACAGCCGCGAACGCCGGCCATGCTACAGCCGAATCAAGCGGCGTGCTTGATCTTTTCGACCGCGAGGCTGACGCGGGTCGAGATCGGCTGGAACGCTTCATTGGCAAGCTTCAGCATGGCTTCGCTGTTCTTCGAGCTGGCGGCAACCGCAGCGTCGAAGTTCTTGCGCATCAGCGCCGATTGCTTCTCGAAGAACTCGGTAGGCGACTTGACCGTGGTCAGGTCCTTGACATCAGCAGTCATGGTTTCGAAAACCGACTTGGTTTCTGCAACATAACCCTTGGTCATTTCCTGCAGGCCCGAAGCGAAGATCTTCGACGATTCGACCATAGCTTCGACGTTGCCCTTGGCAAAAGTGCCGGCATCGCCAAACGCAGCCTGGCTCTTTTCAAGAGCAGCCTTGGCCTTGTCCTGCGCGTCCTTGAACGCAGCGGTCATCTTTTCGGTGATTTCGGTGGAGGTAGTAGCCATTGCGAACAGTTCCTTTCTGGGCGCCGTCATTGTCTTGGGGGCGGCGCTGTTTTGCTTCACGCGGGGAGTAGCGGTGAAAGGACGCTTGGCTGCGGGCTTCACCGCAGGCTCGGGTGCGGCAGCCACAACGGGCTTGGCACGACGGGCCTTGGGCAGGTTTTTTTCGGCCGACTTGCTTACCGGCTTTGTCTTGGCTGCTGCTTTTGCAGGCGTGGCCTTCGGCGCAGCAACGTCGGGAGTTTTGGCACTGGCAACCTCGGCGGCTGCCACGCTCTTCACCTGAGCTTTGCTGGGCTTCTCCGGCTTGCGCGCTGCCTCAACAACGGGCGTGACACCGTCGATTGCCGAAACTTCTGGCAGCACTGCTGTTTCTGCCACCAAAGAGGTGGTTTGGACGGTGCTGTCCTTCATTTTATCGGCCATCGTTTCATCAGCCATTGTTGCGACTCCTGCTCAGCTATCGGGCGGAATACGAATCCCGCACTCTTGCTGCACTGCACAAAATAGGAATCGGCACGGCGATGTCAAGATTTTTGTGCAGTGCACAATATCCGAAATGAAGCTATTAGAGGCCGGAAACAATCAGCGGCTGCGGACGTAGCGTCCCGGCGCGTCTTCGATCACCTTGTCGCCCTTGCCACCCGGCGCGCGCTTGCCCTTGGCCGGAACGCGCGGCGGTGCTTGCTCGGCAATCCACTCCGCCCAGTCGGGCCACCAGCTACCTTTGGTCTCTGTCGCCCCGGTAACGAACGCATCGAGCGTGTCAGGAGAGGAGGGGTTGAGCCAGTACTGGTATTTGCCCGAACTCGGCGGATTGACAACGCCTGCAATGTGGCCTGAACCCGCCAACACGAACTTCCACGATCCCGACAGATGCCGGGTCAGTTTCCACACGCTGTTCGGCGGCGCAATATGGTCCTCGCGCCCGGCCTGAATGTAGCAGGGTGTTGCAATGCGGCGCAGATCGACTGGCGTATCATCGACTACCATTGCATCTGGGATGACCAAGCGGTTGTCGCGATAGAGGTCGCACAGATACGATTGGTGCCATTTTGAGGGCAGGTTGGTCGTGTCACCATTCCAGTGCAACAGGTCGAACGCCGGATAGGCTTCGCCCAGCAAGTAGTTGTTGACCACATAGTTCCAGATCAGGTCGGTGCCGCGCAAGGCATTGAACGTTGCCGCCATATAGCGCCCGTCCAGATAGCCGTCGGTCGAAAAGCTCTCCAGCATCTTGAGCTGGCCGTCATCAATGAAGTTGCGCAGCTCGCCCGCATCTTCGAAATCGACCTGCGCGGTAAAGAACGTAGCGCTTGCCACCTTGTCGGCCTCGCCCCGCCGTGCCAACACGGCCAGAGTCGCAGCCAGCGTCGTGCCCGCAACGCAATAGCCGATGGTGTGAACCGCAGGCACTTTCAGCCGCGCCCGCACATGGTCGATTGCCTCGATCTGGGCGCGCACGTAGTCGTCCCAAACCACGTCTGCCATCGAAGCATCGGCCGATTTCCACGACACCACGAATACCGTCAGGCCTTGCTCCACTGCCCAGCGGATGAAGCTTTTCTGCGGATTGAGGTCGAGGATGTAGAAACGGTTGATCCACGGCGGGAAGATCAGCAGCGGTGTTTCGAACACCTCGTCGGTGGTGGGCGAATACTGGATCAGCTGGAACAGCGGTGTTTCATGTACTACCTTCCCCGGCGTCATCGCGATATTTCGACCCAGTTCGAAGGCGTTGGGATCGGTGTGGGTCAACTGCCCTTTGCGCAAATCGTCCAGCAGATGCTCGACACCCTTGACCAGATTCTCGCCGCGCGTCTCCATTGTCCGCTCGATCACGACGGGATTGGTCAGCGGGAAATTGGCCGGAGACAGTGCATCGGTGACGACCTTGGTGGCAAAGCGCAGTTGCTCCTTGCGATCGGGCGAAAGGCCCTGCGTTTCCTCGGCCATCTGCTGCAACCGTTCGGCCAGCAGCAGATAGGTTTGATGGATCAGCGCAAAGGCGGGTTGTTCGTGCCAGCGCTTGTCAGCAAAGCGGCGGTCCTTGCGCGGCAGGGCCGGAGCCTCAGGCACGCCACTGCCGACAAACTGCCTCATCACCGCGCCCCACAGCGCCATGCTCTCGTTCCACAGCTTCGTCTGGGTTTCGGCTTGGGCAATCGGCATTTGACCGGCCATCGCCATGAAAGTTTGCGTCCACTTGCCGATATCGCCAAACCGGGTGAACATCGGTTCGATTTGCCCTGCCTGTTCGGCGCTGAAATCCAGCCACATCTTCTGCAGCTTGGCAGCAGACATCGCCCAGTGCTGCAGGTCAGCAGGTTCGGCGCTCATCCCTTCCGCACCGGGCACCAGCGGCGCGAACAGGCTGCGCATTGCTTCGCCCTGCTGCCGAAAAAGGTCCTCGAACACGACTGGATCGCCAAGTGTCTTGTCCGTCATCTGCATTCCCTGCCGTTACGAAATGGCTGTTTCCGCCAATTCTATACACGCCATGTGACAGCTTGTTAGCCCTGTCGTGTCTTGTCGTTCCACGGTTTCCACCTGTCACCAATTCGCGTAAGGGCCAATCTGCGGCGATATTGCCGCGCCTTTTCGATGAGTATTCAACCGTGGACGAAGAATTCTACCGCATGAAGCGCCTGCCGCCCTATGTCATTGCCGAAGTCAACGGCATGCGGGCCGCCGCGCGCGCCGCCGGTAGGGACATCATCGACCTCGGCATGGGCAACCCCGATCTACCGCCGCCCGATCACGTGATCGAAAAACTGTGCGAAGTAGCGCGCAAGCCCGATGCGCATGGCTATTCGGCCTCCTCGGGCATCCCCGGCATTCGCAAGGCGCAGGCCAATTACTATGGCCGCCGGTTCAACGTGGACCTTGATCCTGAAACCGAAGTCGTAATGACGATGGGTTCCAAGGAAGGCCTTGCTTCGCTCGCTACAGCCATCACTGCGCCGGGTGACGTGGTGCTCGCGCCCAACCCCAGCTACCCGATCCATACCTTCGGTTTCATCATCGCCGGGGCTACGATCCGTTCGGTGCCAACCACGCCGGACGAGCGCTATTGGGATTCGCTTGATCGCGCGATGAAGTATTCGGTGCCGCGCCCTTCGATCCTGATCGTGAACTATCCGTCGAACCCGACGGCGGAAACGGTCGACCTCGCTTTCTACGAACGCCTTGTCGCGTGGGCGAAGGAAAACAAGGTCTGGATCCTGTCCGACCTTGCCTATTCCGAACTCTATTTTGACGGCAATCCCACCCGCTCTATCCTTGAGGTGCCGGGGGCAAAGGACGTGGCGGTGGAATTCACGTCTATGTCCAAGACGTTCTCGATGGCAGGATGGCGCGTCGGTTTTGCGGTCGGCAATGCCCGCCTGATCGCCGCGCTCAAGCGGGTCAAGTCCTACCTCGATTACGGCGCCTTCACGCCGATTCAGGCCGCTGCCTGCGCCGCGCTCAATGGCCCGCAGGACATCGTGCAGAAGAACCGCGAACTCTACCAGAAGCGCCGCGACGTGATGGTCGAAGCGTTTGGCCGTTCGGGTTGGGAAATCCCCAGCCCCAAGGCATCGATGTTCGCATGGGCACCCCTGCCGCCCGCACTCATGCACTTGGGCAGCCTCGAATTTTCGAAGCAACTCCTTACCCACGCCGAAGTCGCGGTCGCTCCCGGCGTCGGTTATGGCGAGGATGGTGAGGGCTACGTGCGCATCGCTATGGTCGAAAATGAGCAGCGCCTCCGCCAGGCGGCGCGCAATATCAAGCGCTACCTGCAATCGATGGGTGTCAATTCCTCGGCTGCCTAAAGCGCTGCATCTGATTGATGTGACGGCCCTTTCCGCCAGCGCGGGAAGGGCCGTTTCCGTTCGCGCCATCCGTCAAATGTCGGCACTGGACCAGCGGCATCGGGTAAGGCACCTTGGTGCGCAACGAACAATAGGCGGATGCCCCCGATGAACTTCCTGGATCGCGTTTCCATCACCGTCGAAAACCATGTCGCGCACGTCCTGCTGGACCGGGCGGACAAGATGAACGCGCTCGACGATGCGATGTTCGAAGCTATCGTGGCCGCCGGGCATCACCTCCACAACGAACGCGGCATTCGTGCGGTGGTGCTTTCGGGCGCGGGTCGCTCGTTCTGCGCCGGGCTGGACTTGTCCAGCATGGGCAAAACCGATCGCTGGGGCGAAGGCGGCGGTGGAGGACTGGCCGAGCGCACCCATGGCAATGCCAATCGCGCACAGCAGGCGGCGATGGTCTGGCGCAAGCTGCCGATGCCGGTGATCGCCGCCGTCCACGGTGTGTGCTTCGGCGGTGGTTTGCAGGTCGCCAGCGGCGCGGACGTCCGCTTCATCGCGCCCGACGCGCGGCTTGCCGTCATGGAAGTCAAATGGGGCCTCGTGCCCGACATGGCCGGATACGTCCTGTGGCGTGGTAATGTGCGCGATGATGTGCTGCGCGAACTGACCTACACCCACCGTGAATTCAATGGCGAGGAAGCCGTGCGCTACGGCTTTGCCACCCACGTCAGCGCCGATCCTCTGGCCGATGCGATTAAGCTGGCGCAGGAAATCGCAACCAAAAGCCCCACCGCCGTACGCGGGGCCAAGCTGCTCTCCAACCGCACGCCTGATATGAGTGTGGATGAGATATTGATGGCCGAATCCATCGCCCAGCACGAACTGATGTATTCGAAGAACCAGATGGAAGCCGTGCGCGCTGGCATGGAAAAGCGGCCTGCAGAATTTGTCGATCCCTGAATTTGTCGTTTGGGCATTGGCTGCTAAGCCATAGGGCATGAAGGCCATTCACGATCCCACCGGCGCGCTCACCGCCGGTCTCGCCGCGATCCGCCAGCAATATCAGGTGCCGCAGGGCTTCCCACCCGAAGTCCTCGCTGTGGCCGAGGCGTCTGCAAAACGGGCGCCGACCGCGCATGTTGACCGCACCGCCATCCCCTTCGTCACGCTCGATCCTGCCAGCAGCACTGATCTCGATCAGGCCTTGTGGATCGAACAATCGGGCGCTGATCTGATCCTCCATTATGCCATCGCCGATGTCGCGTGGTTCGTGGACGATGGCGACGCAGTCGATGCCGAAGCATGGAAACGTGGCGAGACGCTGTACCTGCCCGATGGCAAGGCCAGCCTCTATCCCCCGGTCCTGTCCGAACGCGCCGCAAGCCTCCTGCCCGACGGCCCGCGCCCGGCGGTGGTCTTCACCGTCCGTCTCGCCCCCGATGGCACCGCGCGCCTCGATCGCGCCGAACGCGCCCTGATCCGCAGCCGTGCAAAACTTGCCTACGATGCAGTGCAGGACTCTGATCTCCCGCCTGTCTTCTCCGAGTACGCCCAGCGCGTAAACGCCGCCGAAGCGTCACGCGGGGCCGCCCGCGTCGATCCGCCTGAGCAGGAAGTCGAAGCCTTGGGTCAAGACCGCTACGCCTTGACTTTCCGCCCGCAACTGCCCTCCGAAAGCCGCAACGCGGCCATGTCGCTCTCGGCCAATCTCGCCATAGCCGATGCGCTGCATCGGGCAGGCACCGGCCTGTTCCGCGTTATGGCAGGGCCGAACGAGAAGGCTATGTCGCGCCTGCGCAGCACCGCTGCCGGGCTTGGCATTGCATGGGAGCATGGTGAGGATATCAAAACGCTCGAACGCCGCCTTGACCAGAAGAATGCGCATCACGCCGCGTTCATGCTCGCCGTCCGCCGTGCGGGCAACGGCGCGGGCTACGCGCCGTGGATTGCGGGCGAAACCCCGTGGCACGAGGCCATCGCCGCCACCTATGTCCACGCTACCGCCCCCTTGCGCCGTCTGGCTGACCGCTATGTGATCCGCGCGACCCTCGCCGTCGCAAATGGCCGGCCTGTCCCCGAAGAAGTTGCAGACGCCTTTCAGCGCCTGCCCACCGTCATGGCCCGCTCCGGTGTACTATCCGGCCAGATTGAACGCGCGGTGATCGACCTTGCCGAAACCGTCATGCTCCACGGCCGCACCGGCGAACACTTCGCCGCCTGCGTGACCGATGCCGATGGCGATTCGGCCCGTGTCCAGTTGCTCGACCTTCCCGTGGTCGCTCGCGCCAAAATTCCTGATGCTACCCCCGGCCAGCGCCTCAATCTGCGCCTCGAAGCGGTCGACCCCACCAAGCGCCGCCTCACTTTCGCCCCAACCGGCTGAACGTGTCGCAAGAACCACTTGCGACACCGCGCCGTTCCGGCTAACCGCCCCGAACCACGCAAAGCACCTGCGATCGAGGCCCGATGGCGGAGTGGTTACGCACCGGATTGCAAATCCGTTTACGCCGGTTCGATTCCGGCTCGGGCCTCCATAAGTTGCCATTGCCGTTCAGAACTGCCCTTGCGCCGTACGTTCAATGGATATGCCTGATGCGGCCCATCAGGCGGTAACCGCCGAGTGCACTGCCGACTTGCGCCGCCCTCCGCCATGGCTTCGCTTCATTTCACGCAATCGCAGTTCGGTGCTTGCGAGCGAGGCGAGTTCGCTCAGTGTCCGCGTCTGGCGATTGTCGAGTTTCCGCGGTGCGAAATCGATGATGCACAATGACCCCAATGCAAACCCGCCGCTATCAAGGATCGGCGCGCCGGCATAAAACCGGAACGCGGGATTATCGGCCACTGCGGGATTGTCGGAGAATCTGGCGTCGAGGCTCAGGTCCTCGACGGCGAACACGTCCTTTTGCAGAATCGTGTGATTGCAGAATGCCCAGCTCCGCGGTGTATCGGTCATCTCAAGGCCGATGCGGGCCTTGAAGAACTGTCGCGTCGGCGTGAGAAGCGTGATCAGCGAGATAGGCGCATCGAGCGTATTGGCAGCGAGCCAGGCGATTCGATCGAATGCTTCTTCGGGGATGCTGTCCACCAGCCCGGATCGTTCGAGCGCTACCAGGCGCTGACGCTCGTTCAGCCCGACCGGAAAAGGAAGGCCCTCTGATTCCAGACGAAGATTGGGCGGATCGGTGAGCATTTCCTTGATCGCAGCCACCGCAGCGGCCGTGTCCTTGGCCCGAATTGCGTGGCCGAAGTCGCGCTCAACTGCGGAAGCAGGGGCTCCGACAATGATAATGTGGTGCGTCGGAATGTTTGTCTGAGTGAGCAGCGCGCTTATGAGCGGGGAGGCGGTTTCGGCTTCGTCATATTCTGCAACAACGATTGCTGGTTCTCGTTGCCCGATGGCCAGCAGCGCGCCCGCCATGGAATCGGCAAAGCTGACATTGAATTCGCGCAGGTCGGAAGCAAGCTGATCGCGCATCCCGCCCCGAGCGACCGCAAGGATATTTGCCGAAGGGCTGTCAGGCCCGCTTGAACCCGCAGTGATGATAGCCTCGACATCCCGTCTATAAACGCGACGATGGCCACCCGGCGTTTTCCACGAGGGCAGGGAGCCGCCTTCAACGAGCAACTGCGCCGTCCGCACTGAAACGCCGAGCAGCTTTGCTGTTTGGGCCGTGGTCAGAATGTCATCGTTCATTGCATGTCCGCATATTGGATAAGGCTCCGTGACGGCATCACTCCGTCTAACGCACAAAGGGCCAATATCGCAAACACCCACTCTTGATACATTTGATATAATTGATGTCTTCGTCGCGTGTTCGCCGACGCGTTGTCCCATGCCTCGGACAGGTCACTTCACAACACACCTGCTGCCCAACGCAATTCAGGCGAACATTGATATGAAAGATCAATGTGACATTCGAAGCAGCAACGATGTGCGTGAGCTATCCCCAGTTGTTCGATAGCCGCCCCCGGTGATGCATGGGAGTCCGCCCTGCATTTCTGGCAGGGCGGACGCTTCATTCAGCACCGGTTGCGGCATGGGAGCATAGGCCTACGGTATCGGCTTGCCCGCCCAGACCCTAGCGGACAAGGGCGCTGCGCAGACGCTGGGCGCCTTGAGCGATGGCAGCGCGAGCAGGTTCGCTGCCAGCAAGGGGGTTGAGCATCACGAAATCATGCATCGTGCCGTTGTAGCGGGTGGTGGCGACGGGAACGCCTGCTTCGATCAACCGGCGTCCATAAGCCTCGCCCTCGTCACGCAGCAGGTCGTTTTCGGCAACGACGATCGTCGCCGCGGGCAAGCCTTCGAGCTGGCTGCGCGAGGCACGCAGCGGGAAAGCAAGCACATCCTGCCGATGTTCGGCTGGATAGTTGGCCTCAAGGAAGTAATCCATGGCCTTGCGGGTCAGGAACGGGCCATTGCCAAATTCGCGGTACGAGGCATTGTCCGATACATCAGCGGTTACCGGATAATACAGCAGCTGGTGTCTGATTTGCGGCCCGCGGCGTTCCTTGGCCATCATGGTGACGGCAATTGCCATGTTGCCTCCGGCGCTGTCACCCGCGACGGCTAGCCGGGTTCCATCTATGCCGAATTCAGCGCCATTCGCAGCAACGTGCTTGAGTGCGGCATAGGCTTGCTCGTTGTTCACCGGATAACGGACTTCGGGCGCGTTATCATACTCGACGAAAACCACGGCAGCACTCGCTTGGACAGCCAGTTCCCGGATTAGATGGTCATGGGTATTGCGATCGCCCATCACCCAGCCACCGCCGTGGTAGTACAGAACTGCGGGCAGATCACCCGATGCATCGGCGGGGCGAACGATTCGGACGCGCACTTTCCCCGTCGGGCCGATATTCCAAACCAGATCCTGTGTCGTGGTGGGTGCGGATGCCGCGATCTTGCCGGCCTGCACACTCGCCAGCACAGCGCGGGCATCGGCATGGGACAACTGATAGGGGTCACTGCACGAAAGTGAATTTTACGTACGCTAGGGTCGAACGAACGGCGAACGCTGACGGTGCTAGCGTCGGAAAGGTATGACGACAGCCTGGT